>NZ_JACAPM010000031.1:0-200792 GCF_013385695.1 Pseudomonas sp. D8002 | reverse complement strand
CCAATCTCAGCCATCACCCAAATAACGGATATTCACTCACTCACTCACTTAATCAATCAACCCAGCCCCAACCGCTCATGCCACTCGGCAATCGACTCCTCTGGATACTCCTCAAACTCCAGGTCCCCCGCGCGAACACTCACCTCAACCCACGGCGCCTTCGACCCCAGCATCAAATGCGTATGCTCCGGCGGCACCGGCAACGGCGTATCAATCGCCGAAGCAAACGGATGAATCAACTCCGGCCACTGCGGACTGAACAACCACAACCCCGACCCACACTGCGAACAAAAATGCCGCTCAGCCGTACTCGCATGCGCCCGGCTATCCCCCGGCCCTTTCATCCGCGCGTGATAAATCGAAATCAACTTGCGCCCCCGTACCTTGAGGCTCCTGGCATCCCCCCCAAGGTTGATCGCATACCCGCCACCCCCCTGGGTCTTGCGACAAATCGAGCAATAACACCGTTGATAAGGGTAGGGATGCGCACTCTCAAGACTGAACGAAACCGCGCCGCAATGGCAGGAACCTTCAAGCTGCATGACCAGATCTCCTTCGCAAAAGGGCAACGTTAGCTTAGGCGCCCGGCAGCCGGGGCGGTTCCATCTCGGGCATCAAGGTCGCGATCAACGCCCGAATCGTCCCCGGCAACGCCTCCAGTTCCCGCACCAGAATACTGCGCTCGCGCACTGCCCAAACTTCATCCAGCTTCACCGTCACCAGTTGCATGGTCCGGCTGTGCCGCACGGCGGCCGACTCGGGAATGATGCCGATCCCCACGCCCGCCTCAACCATCCGGCAGATCGCCTCGAAGCTCGACATTTGAATGCGCAACGACAAGTGCTTGCCCAGCCGCTCCACATGCTCACGCAGGAAACTCAGCAACGTGCTGCCGTCATGCAAGCCGATATGCTGATAAGCCAGGGTTTGCTCCAGCGTCACCGAAGGCAGGCCCGCCAGTGGATGCCCCTCCGGTACCGTCAGCACCAGGTGGTCGGTGCTGAAGTGCAGCACCTGCAAACCCGACGCTTCCACAGGCCCGGCGATGATGCCCATGTCGCTGGTGCCATCCAGCACGCCCCGCACGATATCCCGCGACAGCCGCTCCTGCAGGTCCACCGTCACGCCGGGGCGCTGGGACAGGAAGCCGGCCAGCACCTCCGGGAGAAATTCGGTCACGGCGGTGGTGTTGGCAAAAATGCGGATATGCCCGGCCGAGTCGATGCCGTATTGGGTGAACTCGCTTTTCAGGTAATCCACCTGGCGCATGATCAGCCGCGCATGGTGCAGCAGCCGTTCGCCCGCCGGGGTAATTTCCACACCACGGCTGTCGCGGTACAACAGGCGGGTGTCGAGCTGGCCCTCCAGGGCCTTGATCCGCGCACTGGCGGCGGCCGGTGAAAGGAACGCGCGCTTGGCGCCCTGGGTCAGGCTGGGGGATTCGGCGATATGGATAAACAGGCGTAAGTCAGCCAGATCAAAGTGCATGCAAGGCTCCGGGGCAGCGACGAAGAACCCATGTGGGAGCAGGCAAGCCAGCTCCCACATTGATCATCCGGGTTCTTGAGATCTTTTTATGGGCGATGGCGTTCAGCATAGCCGAACGCTGCTTTATTGAAATGCAAATTCTCAGAACGGCCAGGGCCCAGCATGATCCGGTTCAGATTCCCTGCCCGAGGACATGCACCTGATGAGCGCCACAGACTGGATCGGCCGTAGCGAAACAGCCCACGACCACTTGAGCCACAACCTGCTCAAACGCATCGCCGCCACCTTTGGCGAAGCGGCACCGGCAGATGGCGAGCCGGTTCCGCCCTTGTGGCAATGGTGCTTCTTCCAGGACCCGCTGCCCGAGTCCGCCCTGGGCGGTGACGGTCATCCGGCCCGTGGCGGCTTCCTGCCGCCGGCCGATAATCGCAACCGCATGTGGGCCGGCGGGCGCATCGAGTTCTTCCATGCATTGCGTGCCGGTGAGGCCGCCACCCGCGTTTCGACCATCACCCAGGTGGAAGAAAAAACCGGTCGCACTGGCTCGTTGTTGTTCGTCACCGTGCGCCACGACTATTCCCAGGACGGCCGCCTGGCCCTGCGCGAAGAACAGGACATCGTCTACCGCGAACCCACGCCGCCCAAGCAGGGCAGTGGTGACGCGCTCCCCGAAGGCGCCTGGCGTGAAGCGGTCGACCCGACGCCAACCCTGTTGTTCCGCTACAGCGCCGTGACCTTCAACGGCCACCGCATTCACTACGACTACCCCTATGTCACCGGCACCGAAGGTTATTCGGGGCTGGTGGTGCACGGTCCGCTGATCGCCACCTTGAGCCTGCGCGCATTTTGCCGCGCCAACCCCGCGGCCACGTTGCGCCGTTTCTCGTATCGCGGCGTGCGCCCGTTGATTGCCCCGCAAGCCTTTGAAGTGGGCGGGCACGTCACCGCGCCGGGCGTCGCGGAACTGTGGGCGGGCAACGCCGACGGCCTGGCCCAGCGCGCCGAACTGCATTTCGAATAAACCTCCAAGAACAACAGGCGGAGAGCCGTTAATGAACCCGAATGACAACGAAGAACTGAATGCCATCCGCGAAGGCGTGCGCGCACTCTGCGCCGAATTCGACGCTGCCTACTGGCGCAAGGTCGATGAAGAAAAGGGCTTCCCGGAAGCCTTCGTCAAGGCCCTGACCGACGCCGGCTGGCTGTCGGCAATGATCCCGGAAGCCTACGGCGGCTCCGGCCTGGGGCTGGCGGAAGCCTCGGTGATACTGGAGGAAGTGAACCGCTGCGGTGGCAACTCCGGCACCGTCCACGGCCAGATGTACAACATGTTCACCTTGCTGCGTCACGGCAGCGAAGCACAGAAAAGCTTCTACCTGCCCAAGCTCGCCAGCGGCGAATTGCGCCTGCAGTCGATGGCCGTGACCGAGCCCACCACCGGCACCGACACCACCAAAATCAAGACCACCGCAGTCAAGCGCGGCGACAAGTACGTGATCAATGGCCAGAAAGTCTGGATCTCGCGGGTGCAGCATTCCGACCTGATGATCCTGCTGGCCCGCACCACGCCGTTGGCCGAGGTGAAGAAAAAATCCGAAGGCATGTCGATCTTCCTCGTGGACTTGCGGGAAGCTATCGGCAACGGCCTGACCGTGCAGCCCATCGCCAACATGGTCAACCACGAGACCAACGAACTGTTCTTCGACAACCTGGAGTTGCCGCTGGACAGCCTGATTGGCGAGGAGGGCAAGGGCTTTCGCTACATCCTCGACGGCCTCAACGCCGAACGCACCCTGATTGCCGCCGAGTGCATCGGCGATGGCCGCTGGTTTATCGAGAAAGCCAGCGCCTATGCCCGCGACCGCGTGGTATTTGGTCGGCCCATCGGACAGAACCAGGGCGTGCAGTTCCCGATTGCCGAAGCCCATATCGAGATCGAAGCGGCCGACTTGATGCGCTGGCGTGCCTGTGAGGAATACGACAGCGGCGCCAATGCCGGGGCCAGCGCGAACATGGCCAAGTACCTCGCGGCCAAGGCTTCCTGGGAGGCGGCCAACGCCTGCCTGCAAACCCACGGCGGCTTCGGGTTTGCCTGCGAATACGACGTGGAGCGCAAGTTCCGCGAAACCCGCCTGTACCAGGTTGCGCCGATCTCCACCAACCTGATCCTGTCCTACGTGGCCGAGCATCTGCTCGAACTGCCACGCAGTTTCTGAGGGCCCGACCATGAGCCATACCCAAGCGCTGTGTCGGTTCCTCGCCGAGTTGAATTACGCACAATTGCCGGACGCCGTACTCGCCCGCACCGAAGACCTGTTCCTCGACTGGCTCGCCTCGGCGCTGGCCAGCAAGGGCGCGCATCCGATCCCGCTGTTCGAACGTTATGCCCGCAGGATGGGCCCGGCTGATGGCCCGGCGCAGATCATCGTCAACGGCGGCAGCAGCAGTGCCTATTTCGCCGCGCTGGTGAATGGCGCGTCGTCGCACCTGGTGGAGCAGGATGACCTGCACAACAGCTCGGTATTGCACCCGGCGACCGTGGTGTTTCCGGCGGCATTGGCGGCGGCGCAAGACCTCGGCAAGTCCGGTCGCGAACTGCTGCTGGCCTCGGTGGCCGGCTACGAAGCCGGGATTCGCATCGGCGAATTCATGGGCCGCTCCCACTACCGGATCTTCCACACCACGGCCACCGTCGGCACCCTCGCGGCGGCGGTGGCCGTGGGCAAATTGCTCGACTTCAACCAAGAGCAATTCATCAACCTGCTGGGCAGTGCCGGCACTCAGGCGGCCGGGCTGTGGGAGTTCCTGCGGGATGCCGCCGACTCCAAGCAACTGCACACTGCCAAGGCCGCTGCCGATGGTTTGCTGGCGGCTTACCTGACGGCGGACGGGCTGACCGGTGCGCGCAATATTCTGGAAGGTGATCAGGGGATGGCGGCGGGCATGTCCACCGACGCCGACCCAGGCAAATTGTCGGATCGCCTCGGCAGCCGCTGGGCGCTGCTGGAAACGTCGTTCAAGTTCCATGCTTCATGCCGGCATACCCATCCGGCCGCCGATGCGCTGCTGGATCTGATGCAGCGCGAGGGGCTCGGCCATGAGCAGATTACCCATGTGGAAACCCGCGTTCACCAGGGCGCCATCGACGTTTTGGGCCGGGTGACGCTGCCGCAGACCGTGCACCAGGCCAAGTTCTCCATGGGCACCGTGCTGGGGTTGATTGCCGTGTATGGCAAGGCCGGGCTGACCGAGTTTCACGAGCTGGCGCTGAGCGACGGGGACGTGGCGGCGTTTCGCGACAAGGTCTCCATGACCCTCGACGCCGAAGTCGACGGTGCCTATCCGCAGCGCTGGCTGGGCCGGGTGATCGTGACCACCGCCGATGGTCGCACCCTGCACGGCGCCATCGACGAACCCAAGGGCGACCCGGGCAACACCCTGAACCGCTCGGAGCTGGCCGACAAGTTCCAGCGCCTGACTCAATTCAGCGGTGCCCGCACACCCGCGCAAACCACCGGGCTGATCGAAAAGGTCTGGGACCTGCGCAACGCCGCGTCCCTGGCTCACTGGCTTTAAGGAACTGTCATGACCGCTAATCAACGACCGCTGGACGGCATCACCGTTGTCAGCCTGGAACACGCGATTGCCGCACCGTTCTGCACTCGCCAGTTGGCCGACCTGGGCGCGCGGGTGATCAAGATCGAACGTCCCGGGGCGGGCGACTTTGCCCGGGGCTATGACGAGCGCGTGCGCGGCCTGGCCTCGCATTTCGTGTGGACCAACCGTTCCAAGGAAAGCCTGACCCTGGACCTCAAGCACGACGATGCCGGGGACATCCTGGAAACCCTGCTGGCCGATGCCGATGTGCTGGTGCAGAACCTCGCACCGGGCGCGGCCGCGCGCATGGGATTGTCATTCGAGGCGATGCATGAGCGCTTCCCGCGGCTGATCGTCTGCGACATCTCCGGCTATGGCGAGGGTGGCCCGTATGAAAAGAAAAAGGCCTACGACCTGCTGATCCAGAGCGAAGGCGGCTTTCTCTCGGTCACCGGTGGCCCGGGTGAAGACCAGATGGCCAAGGCCGGCTGCTCCATCGCCGATATCTCCGCCGGTATGTACGCCTACAGCGGCATCCTCTCGGCGCTGCTGCTGCGGGGCAAGACCGGGCAGGGCAGTCGCATCGACGTCAGCATGCTGGAAAGCCTGGTGGAGTGGATGGGCTACCCGATGTATTACGCGTTCGACGGCGCGCCCCAGCCACCGCGCGCGGGTGCGGCGCATTCGACGATCTACCCCTACGGGCCATTTCCCACCGGCGACGGCGGCACGGTGATGCTCGGGTTGCAGAATGAGCGGGAATGGGCGGCGTTCTGCGACAAGGTGCTGCTCACCCCGGAATTGGCCACCGACGAGCGTTTCTCGGCCAACTTCAAGCGTTCGGAAAACCGCGACGTGCTGCGCCAGATCATCGTCGACAGTTTTGCGCAGATGAGCGCCGAGGGCGTGATCCAGCGCCTGGAAGACGCGCAAATCGCCAGTGCACGAGTCAACGACATGCAAGGCGTGTGGGACCACCCGCAGCTCAAGGCCCGGGACAGTTGGCGTGAAGTCGACAGCCCGGCGGGCAAATTACCGTCGTTGCTGCCACCGGCACGCAATGCCGCGTTCACCCCGCGGATGGATGCGGTGCCGGGGCTGGGGCAGCACAGCCAGGGGATTCTCGACCAGCTGGGTTACTCCGCTGAAGCCATCGACGGCCTGCGTATCCGCGGCGTTATCTGACAAGGAATCGAACGATGCCAACCTCTCTTGTGCGCTCTGCGCTGTTTGTACCGGGCAGCCGACCGGAACGTTTTGCCAAGGCCCTGGCCAGTGGCGCCGATGCAGTGATTGTGGATTTTGAAGACGCGGTGGAAGAGCCGCTCAAGCGTCAGGCCCGGGACAACCTCGGGGTGTTTTTGCAGGCGACGCCGGCGGCGCGGGTGTGGGTGCGGATCAACGCGCCGGAGCATCCCGAGCATTTTGCCGATGTGGCGTTCTGTCAGGCCCATGCCGGAGTCGCGGGGGTGTTGCTGCCCAAGGTTGAAAGTGCGGCCCAGGTGGCCGTGGTGGCTGCAACAGGCAAGGCTATCTGGCCGATTATCGAGAGTGCGCGGGGTTTGCTGGCGGTGGCGGAAATCGCCCATGCGCCGCTGGTGGAGCGCCTGTCGTTTGGTGGCCTGGACCTGGCGCTGGACTTGAACCTGAGCAGCGGCTCCCCGGCCGCGCAATTCGCCCTGGACCAGGCCCGCCTTGCCTTGATCGTGCATTCTCGCGCCGCCGGGCTGGTGGCGCCGCTGGACGGCGTGCACCCGGCCATCGACGACCCCGAAGGCCTGCGCCGTTCGATTCGGCATGCCTATGAAATGGGCTTTGCCGGCGCGCTGTGTATCCATCCCAAGCAGGTGGCGGTGATTCACCAGGCGTTGGCCCCCAGTGCCGAGGATCTGGCCTGGGCCAAACGGGTGGTGGATGCTGGTGCCCATGGGGCCGGGGCGTATCAGCTGGACGGGCAGATGGTGGATGCACCGGTGCTGCTGCGGGCCCAACGATTATTAGCCGCGCAACCGTAGAAATGTGGGAGCGGGCTTGCTCGCGAAAGCGGTGGGTCAGCCAGTGCATCCGGTGACTGGCACACCGCTTTCGCGAGCAAGCCCGCTCCCACATTGGATCTCTGTCGTTTGCAAAATCGGCGTTCGTCCACGCCGAACGCAGGTATCTAAAATTCGAAATTCTCTATACGCGTGACATCAGGCACCTTGCCCTATAACACAACAATAAGAAGGTGATTTTCCATGCTCAAGCTTTCTCGGGCGCTGTTCTGCGCCGCCACCTTGTTTGCCGCGGGCCTGGCCCAGGCGGCCGACCCCATCGTGATCAAGTTCGCCCACGTCGTCGCGGAAAACACCCCCAAAGGCCAGGGCGCCTTGCTGTTCAAGAAGCTCGCTGAAGAACGCCTGCCCGGCCGGGTGAAAGTCGAGGTGTACCCCAACTCCTCGCTGTTCGGCGACGGCAAGGAAATGGAAGCGCTGCTGCTGGGCGACGTGCAGATGCTGGCGCCGTCCCTGGCCAAGTTTGAGCAGTACACCAAGCAAGTACAGATCTACGACCTGCCGTTCCTGTTCAACGACCTGGCGGCGGTCGACCGTTTCCAGGCGGCCCAGGGCAAGGCGCTGCTGACCTCGATGCAAGACAAGAACATCCTCGGCCTGGCCTATTGGCACAACGGCCTCAAGCAACTGTCGGCGAACAAGGCATTGCGTGAGCCCAAGGATGCCCGTGGCCTGAAGTTCCGCGTGCAGGCCTCCAGCGTCCTGGAGGAGCAGTTCAAGGCGATCCGCGCCAACCCGCGCAAGATGAGTTTTGCCGAGGTGTACCAGGGCTTGCAGACCGGCACCGTCAATGGCACCGAGAACACCTGGTCGAACTATGAAAGCCAGAAGGTCAACGAAGTGCAGAAGTACTTCACCGAATCCAACCATGGCCTGATCGACTACATGGTGATCACCAACGCCAAGTTCTGGAACGGCCTGCCGCCGGATGTGCGCACCACCCTGGACCAGGTCATGGTTGAAGTCACCGTCGAGGTGAACAAGCAGGCCGAGGCGCTGAACCAGTCGGCCAAGCAGAAGATCATCGACGCCAAGACCAGCGAAATCATCGAGCTGACACCGGAGCAACGCCAGCTCTGGCGCGAAGCCATGCGCCCGGTGTGGCAGAAGTTCGAAGGTGAAATCGGCGCTGACCTGATCAAGGCGGCCGACGCGTCGAACCAGTAATTTGGAGAGCACCGAGATCAAATGTGGGAGCGAGCTTGCTCGCGAATGCGGTGTATCAGTCACCGAATGCATCAACTGAAAGACTGCATTCGCGAGCAAGCCCGCTCCCACATGTTGATCCGGTTCCCGCCTCCAAGCCTTGCACACACCTATCTCCGCTTCGCGAGGTTTTGCCATGCAAACGCTAAGGCGCGTCTGGGAGCACCTGGAGGAAGGCTTTATCGCCATCCTGCTGGCCGCCATGACCCTGGTGACTTTTGTCTACGTCATGCTCAACAACATCTACACCCTGTTCTTTGCCCTTGCCGACAAGTGGGCGTGGAGCAGCGGTTTCTTCAACGCCCTGGGTGACCACACCATGGGCTGGGCCCAGGACATGACCTGGAGCGTGGCGCTGACCAAGGCCATGTTCGGCTGGCTGATTTTCTTTGGCATCTCCTACGGCGTGCGCACCGCCGGCCACTTGGGCGTGGACGCGCTGGTCAAGCTGACGCCGCGCCGGGTGCAGCGCCTGCTGGGCATGCTGGCTTGCCTGTGCTGCCTGGCCTACGCCGGGTTGTTCATGGTTGCCAGCTACAAATGGCTGAGTGCGGTCACCACCGCGCACATCGGCGCCGAAGACCTCGACAAGTTCGGCATCGATGTCGACGACATCGTGGTGATCGTGCCCATCGGCTTTGCCCTGGTGTTCATCCGCTACCTGGAAATTTTCTACCGCATCTTCACCCACCGCCAAACCGGGCTGGGCCTGGCCGACGAAGCCGGTGAAGCCAGCAAGTTGGCCGGCAGCCATGAGGAGCGTCACTGATGGCCGTTCTGTGTCTGTTTTTGCTGCTGTTCGTGTTCATGTTCCTCGGTGTGCCCATCGCGATTTCCCTGGGGTTGTCGGGCGCGGTGTCGATCCTGATGTTCAGCCCGGACTCGGTGAGTTCCCTGGCAATCAAGCTGTTTGAAACCTCGGACGCCTATACCTTCCTGGCGATTCCGTTCTTCCTGTTGTCGGGTGCGTTCATGACCACCGGTGGCGTGGCGCAGCGGCTGATCGACTTTGCCAACGCCTGCGTCGGGCATATCCGCGGCGGGCTGGCGATTGCGGCGGTGCTGGCATGCATGCTGTTTGCCGCACTGTCGGGCTCCTCGCCCGCGACAGTGGCGGCGGTGGGTTCGATTGCCGTGGCGGGCATGGTGCGCTCGGGCTACCCGAAGGAATTCGGCGCCGGGATCATCTGCAACGCCGGTACCCTGGGCATCCTGATTCCGCCGTCGATCGTGATGGTGGTGTACTCGGCCGCCACGGAAACCTCGGTGGGCAAGCTGTTCATGGCCGGGGTGATTCCGGGCCTGCTGCTGGGCTTGATGTTGATGGTCGCGATCTACATCGTCGCGCGCATCAAGAAACTGCCGGCCCAGCCACGGGCGACCTTTCGCGAGTGGCTGACCTGCGCCCGCCGGGCATTCTGGGGCCTGTTGCTGCTGGTGATCATCCTGGGCGGGATCTACAGCGGCATGTTCACCCCGACCGAAGCGGCGGCGGTGGCGGCGGTGTACTCGGCGTTTGTCGCGCTGTTCATCTACAAGGACATGAAGATCAGGGATTGCCCCAAGGTGCTGCTGGAGTCCGGGCGCCTGGCGATCATGCTGATGTTTATCATCGCCAACGCCATGCTCTTCGCTCACGTGCTGACCACGGAGCAGATTCCCCAGGAAATCACCGCGTGGGTGATCTCCGAGGGCCTGACGCCGATTGGTTTCCTGATCATGGTCAACGTGGTGCTGCTGGTGGCGGGCAGCTTTATGGAGCCGTCGGCGATCGTGCTGATCCTGGCGCCGATCTTCTTCCCGATCGCGATGAAGCTGGGGATCGACCCGATTCACCTGGGAATTGTGATGGTGGTCAACATGGAGATTGGCCTGGTGCATCCGCCGGTGGGGTTGAACCTGTTTGTGACCTCGGCAGTGACCGGGCTGACGCTGGGGCAGACCATCCGCGCGGCGTTGCCGTGGCTGATGATCCTGCTGGTGTTCCTGATCATGGTGACTTACCTGCCGTTCATATCGCTGGCCTTGCCGCATTGGCTGGGGATGTAAACCCAACTTGAATCACGCCACAAAACAATGTGGGAGCGGGCAAGCCCGCTCCCACATTTGAGGTGTGCAGGGATTTATTTATCCATCGCACTCAAGATCGCATGGGCCACTTTCACCCGTTCGGCATTCGGGTAGTTCTTGTTCGCCAGGATCACCACCCCCAGGCCTTTGCTCGGCACGTACGCCACGTAGGCGCCAAAACCACCGGTGGCGCCAGTCTTGTTCACCAGCGTGTCGGCATGGGGCGCTTGCGGTGGTGTCAGCCAGTTGACCTTGTGGGGCTGAAAGGCCATTTGTGCCGAGTTGCCTTCCGTCAATGCATCCAGCGTGATCGGGTAGGGGTACATCTCCCAGCCGAGGCCCTGGGTCATGCCATCCACCGTGTAGTAGCCGGTGTGGGTTGCGGCAATCGCCTGTTGCAGCGGCTTCTCCAGCTTCGCCGGGTGCATGTTCACTTCAACGTACTGAATCAGGTCCGAGGTGCTGGTCTTGATGCCATAGGCCTCGGCGTCCAGGGCGCCAGGCCCGACGCGCACCGGTTTGCCGGCCTTGTCGTAACCCTGGGCGTACAGGTTCATTTGTGACTTGGGCACGTTGATAAAGGTGTGCTTGAGGCCGAGTTTCGGCAGCAGGGTCTGCGCCATCAACCGGTCAAACGGCTGGCCCAGGCTTTGCGCTGCCAGGTGGCCGAACAAGCCGATGCTCGGGTTGGAATACAGGCGTTGGGTGCCGGGAGCGAAGTCCGGTTTCCAGTGCTGGTAGTAGCTGATCATCTTGCCGGCGTTATCGGACTCATCGGGGAATTGCAGGGGCAAGCCACCTGCGGTGTAGGTGCCGAGGTTGAGCAGGCTGATGTGGTCAAACGTGTCGCCGCGCAATGCCGGCAGGTATTGGCTGGCCGGGTCCGACAGCTTCAGCTTGCCGTTGGCCAGGGCATAGCCGGCAAGGGTGGCGGTGAAGGTCTTGCTCACCGAGCCGATTTCAAACAGGGTGTTTTCGGTGACGGGCTGCTTGCTCTCCTTGTTGGCGACGCCGTAGTTAAAGTATTGCGCCTTGCCGTTCTGTACGATCGCCACCGACAGGCCGGCGATGTCCTGTTGCTGCATCAGGGGCTGGACAGTACTGTCCACGACCTGGCGCATGTCGGTAGCCGCCATGCAGTTGCCTGCGCCGAGCAATAAGGCGAATATCGCGGTGTTGCGCACGGTTGGAAAAAGGGATGTGTACATGATGACGTGACTTCCATGAAGGTGATCGGGTGAATACCGTTGCCTGCGCAGGCGCCGCAAATCTAGGCAGTTTGTGATCCCGCGGCAAACGATGATATCTCGCAATAGCCATTAGAAAAATTAGGGTCAAGCCATGCTCCGTTCCCATTTGCCACTCAACGCGCTGCGAGCCTTCGAGGCGTCTGCGCGGCATTTGAGTTTTACCCGGGCGGCGATTGAACTGTGCGTCACCCAGGCGGCGGTCAGTCACCAGGTGAAAAGCCTGGAGGCGCAGCTCAATGTCACGCTGTTCAAACGCCTGCCCCGGGGCCTGATGCTCACCAGCGAGGGCGAGACCCTGCTGCCGGTGTTGCGCGAATCCTTCGACCGGATAGCTCAAACCTTAGGCCAGTTTGAAGGTGGGCATTACCGCGAAGTATTGACGGTAGGCGCGGTGGGCACCTTTGCGGTGGGCTGGCTGTTGCCGCGGCTTGCGGATTTCCAGGCGCGCTACCCGTTTATCGACTTGCGCCTGTCCACCAACAACAACCGCGTCGACGTGGCGGCCGAAGGCCTGGATTACGCAATCCGGTTTGGTTCCGGCGCGTGGCACGGCACCGAGGCGTGCCAATTGCTGGAGGCGCCGCTGACGGTGCTGTGCGTGCCGCAACTTGCTCGGCAATTGCAGACTCCGGCGGACCTGTTGAAGCACACGCTGCTGCGCTCATATCGTGCGGATGAGTGGACGCAATGGTTCCAGGCCGCGGGATTGCCAGCCGACACGCTGGTGCCGCGCAGTATCGTTTTCGACTCGTCCCTGGCGATGATGGAGGCGGCGCTGCAAGGGGCGGGGGTGGCCCTGGCGCCGGCGATGATGTTCAGCCGGCAGTTGGCGACGGACGTGATTCGCCAGCCGTTCGAGATCGGCATCACCACCGGCAGTTATTGGCTGACGCGCTTGCAGTCACGGGCCGAGACGCCGGCGATGCTGGCGTTCAAGACGTGGTTGCGTGAAGTGGCCATGCACTGAGGTTGGGTCGACGCTGTGGCGAGGGAGCTTGCTCCCGCTGGGCTGCGTAGCGGCCCCAAAGAAGCGACGGTGTTAGTTCAGCAAGAACGCGGCGGATGGTTTCAGGGTCGCTGCGCAACCCAACGGGAGCAAGCTCCCTCGCCACAGGTTATTCTCCCACTCGGTCTGCCACTGATCATAAGAGGCTGCAATGCAAACTTCCGGCGTAGACATCCGTCAACTCAAGGCCTTCGTGGTGGTGGCCGAGGAGCTCAGCTTCGTGCGCGCCGCGACCCGCCTGCATGTCTCGCAACCGGCGCTGTCCCAGACCATCCGCCAGTTTGAGGCGCTGCTGGACGTACAACTGTTCCAACGCAACACCCGCAACGTAGCACTGACCGAAGCCGGCCTGGCCTTGCTGGTAGAGGCGCGGGAAATCGTCAATGGGGTAAGCCGCCTGGTACGCACCGCCCACGAACATGCACGCGGCGTACGCGGCTCATTGAATATCGGCTTCCTGATCGGCGCGGGTGTGGACTTGATGCCGCAAATCCTCAGCGTGTTCGCCAAGCGCTACCCGGAGATCGAACTGGTGGTGCGCGAGTATGACTTCGGCTCGCCCCATGCCGGGATCGACGAGGGCATGGACGTGTCGGTGCTGCGCCCGCCACTGGGCCTGCCGGACATCGAGTTGCACACCCTGGTGACCGAACCCTGCGTGGCGTGCCTGGCGTCCAGCCACCGGTTGGCCGGGGAGAGCAGCGTGAGCATCTACGATGTGCTGGATGAGCCGATCATTGCTGCACCGGGAGTGGGCGTGTGGCGCAGTTTCTGGACCGCCGACGCGTACCGCGATGGCCAGCCGGCGCGGATCGTCCATGAAGCTTCGACGGTGGAGACCGAGTTGCAGGCGGTGGCGTCGGAGCGCGGGATCAGTATCACCGCGCTGTCCACCGCACGTTTTTATGCACGGCCCGGCCTGGCCTTCCCGGTGATCAGCGATATGCCGATGTGTGAAGTGGCGGTCGCCTTGCCGCCACAACCGAGTGTGGCGGCGCGCAACTTTGCCGAGTTGGCGATGGAAGTGGCGAGCAGCCGGGGTTAGTCAGGACAGGTCGTGCAGGGATTTGCCGTTGGGCGCACTTACCTGAAGCTCGGAAAACTCCACCTCCAGCCCGCCACGTTCCGGCGTGCAGCAATAAGGCCCCACCCGATACGACGCAGCCACGGGGAACGGCGCCAGGCGCACCAATGGCCAACTCACACCATCCACCGACACCTGCACGCGCAGCACGCCCTTGGCCACGGTGGCGCGAATCCAGAACGCCTCGGGATCACCCGGGAACACACCGGTGGCCCAGTCCGACACGCCATCGGTCAATACGCTGCTCAACAGCGTCACACCGTCGGACAGCTCTGCACCGATCTTCACCCAATGCGCTTCATCCACCCGCACCATCAACCCGGCCTGGTCATACAGGTGGGTAAACGCGCTGTGGATTTTGACTTGGGCGGTAAAGTCGCCGTCGGTTTCAACAAACAGGAAATGCCCGTTGTCGCGCACAAAACCATAGTGGGTTTCGCGCCAGAAATCGGTGCTGGCATCGGTGCGCACCTTGAGGCGCTGGCCTTCTCGGCTCCATTGCTGGGGTTGATTGAGCCAGCTGGCCTGTTCAAACATCGGGAAGCTCCTTGAAGGTGACAAGACAAAACCCCGGCGCCCGGGGTTTTGTTGTTTGGCTGCAATCAGCGGCTAGTGGTCGAGCAATTTGCCGCTCGGCCCGGCGGTGCCATTGTTAAGGCGCGTGCGCAGCGAAAACAACCACCACAGCACGCCGACCCCGAGTGTAACCCCGGTGGTGATGGCGCCGGTGTGGCTTTCTTCGGGCACGCTCAGGGTCAGGATCACCGCGATGGCCCACAGGCCGCCGAGGACGATCATCGGCAACAACCACTTGCCCAGGCTGAACACACCCGCAGGCGCCCCCGGCATCCGGCCATTTTTATAGGCCAGGTACGCGGCAATCAGCGTCAGCAGGTAGGTGCAGTAGTAGGTCAGGCCGACCATCGAGTAGATCGCCGTGACAAACCCGCCGCTCGCCAGGTTCAGCAGCACGGCGATGGCGGTGATCAGCACGATGGCGGCGACCGGCGTACCGAAGTGCGGGTTGATCTTCGCCAGCACCTTGGAGCCCGGCAGCATGTTGTCCCGGGACAGGGCGAAGGTCATGCGCGTGGCCACCGCCATGTTGGCGATCAGGCAGGCGAGGATCGAGGCGAAGGCGATCACGATCATGCCCACGCCGGCGGCGTTGCCCAGTTGCAGGCGCACGATATTGATCACCGGGTTTTCGCTGTGGCTGAGCAGCTCGCTGACCGACCCCGGGATCGCAATGCTCAGCAAGGCGAACACCACAAAGCCCAATACACTGGACACCAGCACCGCTCGCAGCATCGCCCGGGGCGCGGCGCGGCGTGGGTCCTTGGTTTCTTCGGACAAGTCGGCGGCGCCTTCCCAACCCAGCAGCACCGAGACCGGCAGCAAGGTGGCGAGGGCGAGGGTGGTGAAGCTGAGGGTGCCGCCGCTCACCGGTTGTGCCGAGGTCAGGATCGCCACGCCCTGGGTGTGCTCGAAGAAGAAAAACACCCCGAAGAACAACGCAATCGCCAGCAGCACCGTGCCGATGATTTCGATGATCGCGCCGATGTCGTTGATCCGCGTGGCCAGGCGAATCCCGCAGATGTTCAGCAGGCCTACCACCAGCGTGGCACCGATGCTCAGGCCCTGGATCTGGCCCTGTGTCGGGTTGGCCCAAATCTCCGGCGCGAACACCGTGCCGATGGCCGCCGAGGTGGCGGCTGTACCGGCGACAAACGAGGTGAACGCGACCCAGCCGGTAAACCAGCCGAAGTGATTGCCCGCCAACCGGCTGGACCATTGGTAGGCGTAGCCGGTAAGCGGAATGCGCCCGGCCAGGTGGCAGTAGACCATGACGATGCAGCACACCAGCGGGATCACCAGCAGCCACAAAAGGATGCCGATACCGCCGACGCGGTTGAACGGGTCGGCGAACAGCGTGACCACCCCGGTGTTGATCGAGACCATGGAAAAGGCCAGGGCAAACGAGGTGAACGAACTCATGGTGCGGTGCATCTTTTGCTCGTAGCCGAGGCTGGCCAGGTCGGCGTCGTCGCTGGACAGCGGGGCCTGGACATTCGGCGGGGCGGTCACGGTGTTTTCAACGAATGTGCTCATGGCCGTTGCTCCTCGATGATGCCGATCACCTCGTCCAGCACGTCGAGGGCCTTGGCCAGCAACGGGCGTTCGATATCCAGAGGAGGCTTGACCTTGATCAGGTTACCCAGCCCGGCGTAGCGGCTTTCGCCAAACAATACGCCGCGCTCCACCCCAAGGCGATACACCTCCTGGGATTCCCGGCAGGCCGGTTCCTTGGTGGTGCGGTCCTTGACCAGCTCGATGGACGCCATCAGCCCGGGGCAGCGCACGTCGCCGATCAGCGGGTGGCGGGTTTGCATGTCCTTGAGGCGTGCGGTGATGTAGTCGCCGGAGTCGCGGGCTTTTTCGCAGAGGTTGTCGGCGACGATCGCTTCCACCGTGGCGTAGCCGGCGGCCAGCGAGACCGGGAAGTGGCCGAAGGTCAGGGCTTCTTCACCTTCGTCGAACCACTTGAGCTTGTCATCGGCGAGGATCCCGGCCAGCGGGAAGCCGCCGCCGACGCCTTTGCCGAACACGATGATGTCGGGCAGCACGTCGTAATAGTCCGCAGCGAACATCGTGCCCATGCGCCCGAAACCGGTCTGCACTTCATCAAAAATCAGCAGCACGCCGAGGCGGTCGCAGATCTCGCGCACGCCTTTGTAGTAGGAGCGGGGGAACTCGATATGCCCGCCATTGCCCTGGATCGGTTCCATCATCACTGCTGCCACGCCACCGTCGACGCCCTTGAGGATGGTTTCTTCCAGCAGGCCAAGGCACAGCTGCGACTCGGTTTCCGGGTCCATGCCTAGGCGCGTGCGGTACGGGTTGGGGTGGGGGACGCGGGTGAAACGTGGCTGGATCGCCAGGAACGGATTGTTCGGGTGCGGCCAACTGGCGCCGAGGGTGGCCAGGGAGCGGCCGTGGTAGCCGTCCTGCAGCACCAGCAGGTTCTGTGCGCCAGGGCGGTTCTTGAAGGCCAGTTTCATCGCCATTTCACCGGCGAGGCTGCCATGCAGGGCAAAGCCCATCTGGTTGAGGGCGCCCGGGGAGACTTCCCGCAGCTTCTTCACCAGCCGGGTGTGGGCCGGTGAGCCAAAGTTGGGGCGGATGTGAGTCATTTCGCGCAATTGCGCAACGGCGGCTTCCACCACCCGGGGGTCATTGGCCCCCAAATTGTTCGACCAGGCCTGGGCGGTACAGTCGATGTATTCCTTGCCCTGATCGTCCCATACCAGCGAGCCTCGGGCCTTGACCAGGTTGATCTTGGCGGGTGCGGTGTTCATCACTTCATTCATCTGCGTTATCTCTTTTGTTAGGGCGGCAGTGTTTGGGGATGTGTGCAGTTAGGGTTGTGACTCGCTGCATCGAGTTGTCCCGATGCTAGTCCCGGGGACGGGAGGAATAGAAAGACCGATTGCAGTGGGATTGATTGGCGTGGCTTATTAATAGAATCCTCTGAAACAAAATGAAACATTTGTCGCGGGCCAGCCTCTACCGTATCTCCACGACGAGTACCTCTATGAAAATTCCGCGTCCCTCTTCGCGAATGCCCCACCTCACGCAACTGCGCAACCTGAAGATGGCGCGCTCCGCCCACGCTTATGTGCGGGGCAGTACGGTTCAGTTTTACGAGTGGCTGCACAGCCAGCGCGGCCGGCGCTTACCCCACGGGCCGGCGATCTGGATCTGCGGCGACTGCCACGCCGGTAACCTCGGGCCCACGGGCGATACCAAGGGCCGGATCGATATGCATATCCGTGACCTTGACCAGGCGGTGATCGGCAATCCGGCCCATGACCTGGTGCGCCTGGCGTTGTCCCTGGCCACCGCTGCGCGGGGTTCGGACCTGCCGGGGGTGACCACCGCCCGCATGCTTGAAGAGATGATGGTGGGCTACGCGCAGGCGTTTAAGGACAAGCCCGACGAGGCACCGCCGCGCCCGTCCCAGGTCAAGTCCGGGATGCGCAGTGCGGTGGAGCGCACCTGGAAGAATCTGGCTCGCGAACGTATTGAAAACACCCGGCCGACGATTCCATTGGGCAAGCATTTCTGGTCGTTGTCGCGGGCAGAAAAGTCCGCCCTTGAAACGTTGTGCGCGTCGGATGAAATCCACCGGCTGGTGACTTCGCTCAAAGGCCGCTCCAACGACGCCGAGGTTGAGCTGCTGGACTCGGCCTATTGGGTCAAGGGTTGCAGCTCCCTTGGGTTGCTGCGGTATGCGGTGTTGCTGGGAGTAGGGGACAAGTCTGATCAGGAATACTGCCTGCTCGACATCAAGGAAGCGGTAGGCGCTGCGGCGCCGCGTGCGGCCCGGGCGAAAATGCCTCGGGATAACGGCCGGCGCGTGGTGGAGGGCGCGCGGCACCTGTCACCGGCGTTGGGGGAGCGGATGTTGGCCACGCGGTTTCTGGATCACGGGTTTTTCATCCGCGAACTGCTGCCCCAGGACATGAAGCTGGAGCTGGATGAGCTGAGCGAGATTGATGCGATGCACGCGGCCGGGTACCTGGCACGGGTGGTCGGCGTGGCCCATGCGCGGCAGATGGACCGGGATACGCGCAAGGACTGGATGGCGCTGTTGCAAGAGAACCGCTCCAGGCAACTGGATGCGCCTTCGTGGCTGTGGACCAGTGTGGTGCAGTTGGTGGGGAGCCATGAGGAAGGGTATTTGAATCATTGCCGGCGGTATGCGCTGGAGCACTGAGCTCAAGAACGCTGAAAGTCCCCTGTGGGAGCGGGCTTGCTCGCGAAAGCGGTGGATCAGTCAAACATCTGCTGACTGACACACCGCTTTCGCGAGCAAGCCCGCTCCCACATGAGTTGGGTGGTGTTTTGGAGGGCGGGTTACACCAGGTATTTCTTGAACCAGCCCAACGTCCGCTCCCACGCCAGATTCGCCGCCGCCTCGTCATACCTCGGCGTCGAATCGTTGTGGAAGCCGTGATTGGCGCCCTTGTAGATAAACGCCTCATAGGTCGTGCCGGCCGCCTTCAACGCTTTCTCATACGCCGGCCAGCCCTCATTGATCCGCGTATCCAGCTCACCGTAATGCAACATGATCGGTGCCTTGATCCGTGGCACATCCTTGGCTTCCGGCTGGCGCCCATAAAACGACACCGCCGCACCCAGCTCCGGATAAGCCACGGCCGCCGCATTCGTCACGCCGCCGCCATAACAGAACCCGGTAATGCCCACCTTGCCGGTGCTTGCATCGTGGTGCATCAACCATTCGATGGCCGCGAAAAAGTCGTTCATCAGCTTCTCGGGATCGACTTTCTGTTGCAACTCCACACCTTTCTCATCATTGCCGGGATAGCCACCCACCGAGGTCAGGCCATCCGGCGCCAGGGCAATGAATCCGGCCTTGGCCAACCGACGGGCGACGTCTTCGATATACGGGTTCAACCCCCGGTTCTCATGCACCACCACCACCGCCGGCACCTTGCCGCTGGCCTTGGCCGGGCGCACCAGGTAGCCGCGCACCGTGCCGTTGCCCTTGGGTGACGGGTAGGTGATGTAGTCGGCGACGATCTCCGGGTCGGTGAATTTCACCTGCTCGGCCAGGGCGTAGTTGGGGCTCAGGGCGGCGAGCAGGGCCGAGGCCGTCAGCCCGCCGAAGGTGAACAGTGCTGCGCGGTCGAGAAATTCCCGGCGGTTGATCTTGCCGTGGGCGTAGCCATCGTAAAGCTCCAGCAGTTCAGGGGCGAAGTCTTTGGCGGTCAGACGAGTCATCGGTAGCGTCCTCGATTAGCGGTGGGACTGAATGTAGACCAGTATCAGGCTTCCCGGCCATGGGCCGCGGCGGCCAGTTGCCCGGTGTCGACCCGCACGAAGACCGAATCGCCAATCGCCGTCAGCACGCCATCGGCGTACACCTCGCACACCACGCGGCTTTTGCGCCCCACGTCACCTTCGACTTTTGCGCGCAAGGTCAGCGGCACGCCCATCGGTGTCGGCTTGATGAATTTGATTCCCAGGTTGCCGGTGACGCAGTCGATACGCGGCAGGCTGCCGGGTTCGCGTTGCTCGGACCGGTAGTGGTAGGCCATGGCGGTCCAGTTCGAGTGGCAGTCCACCAGCATCGCGATCAGACCGCCATAGACCAGGTCTGGCCAGCCGCTGTATCGGGCGTCGGGCTGGTGCTCGGCGATCACGTGGATGCCGTCGGCGTCCCAGCGACTCTTGATGTGCAGCCCGTGGGGGTTGCTGCTGCCGCAGCCATAACAGACGCCTTCGGGGGCGGTGGTGTCTTGCAGGGAAAGCGCGGGCATCGTGGCTCCTTGTTGTTTGATTTCCGTCGAGGCACGAGCCTAATGCCAGGCGCGTGAATAAATCCAGCGCCTACGCTGTTAGCAGTGCACAGCGTGTTCATTCCCGGTTGAGAATCCCATGAAATCTCGATTGCCAGCGGTCTTCCTTACCTTCGCCACCTTGTCCAACGCGTACGCCGTGGAATACACCGACGTGAATCCGACGGCCAGCACCATCAGCTTCACCTATGACCAGATGGGCCAAGAGGTGTACGGCACGTTTGGCACCTATTCGGCGACCCTGAATTTCGACACGCAAAACCCGGCTGCCGCCAGCACCGTACTGACCATCCAGCTGCCGAGCATCAATGCCGGCAGCGACGACGCCAACACCGAGCTGCCCAAGCCCGGCTGGTTCGACATGACCACCTACCCGGTGGGCACCTTCACCTCGACCCACATCACTGACCTGGGCGACAACCGTTACCTGTTCAGCGGCAACCTGACCCTCAAGGGCCAGACCCGGCCGGTGGAGGTCAAGGTGGCCCTCAAGGAGCAGAGCGGCATTGGCGTGTTCGACGGCGAATTCGTGCTCAAGCGCGATGACTTCAGGATCGGCGCGGGGGAGTGGGCGGACAGCGTGGTGTCCAATGCGATTGTCATCAAGTTCAAGATGGTTGCGCCTGAGCGCTGATGGCTAGCGGGCGAACTTCTTGGCCCCCGCCACGCACGCAATCACCGCGACGGTCACCCCCAGCATGCCCAGGCTCACCTGCTCATGCAGCAGCGTGGCCGCCAGTGCCAGGCCGAAAAACGGTTGCAGCAACTGCAATTGCCCGACGGCGGCAATGCCGCCCTGGGCCAGCCCGCGGTACCAGAACACAAACCCGATCAGCATGCTGAACAGCGACACATAGGCCAGGCTCAGCCAGGCCGGCAGGCTGATGCTCACGAAAGTGCCCGGGGCGAGGATCGCCGTCAGCGGGGCCACAATCGGCAGCGAGATCACCAGCGCCCAGCAGATCACCTGCCAGCCACCCAGGGTGCGCGAGAGTTTGGCTCCTTCGGCATAACCGAGGCCGCACACCAGGATTGCCAACAGCATCAGCAAATCCCCGGCGGGCGCAGCGCTCAGGCCCTGGGCAACCGCGTAGCCCACCACCAGCAGGCTGCCCAGGATCGAAAACAGCCAGAACACCAACTTGGGCCGCTCGCCGCCGCGCCATACGCCGAAGACCGCAGTGGCTAAAGGCAGCAGGCCGACAAATACGATGGAATGGGCACTGGTGACGTACTGCAAGGCCAGTGCGGTGAGCAAAGGAAAGCCGATCACCACGCCCAGCGCGACGATTGCCAGGGGCAGCAACTGACTGCGGGCCGGGGTTTTTTCCTTGAACAGCCACAGCAGGCACAGGCCGAGCAGGGCGGCGATGGTGGCGCGGGCGACGGTCAGGAATACCGGATCGAACTCCAGCACCGCCAGGCGCGTGGCCGGCAGCGAGCCGCTGAAGATCACCACGCCGATCAAACCGTTGATCCAGCCGCTGGCGTTGTTTTCCCGGGTGTTGAGGTGGGTGGTTCGTTCCATGGGTGTAGGGCTCGGTAGGGATAAGTTGCGTCTTGCGCATCCTATGATTCACTATCAAGACAATCAAAAAATTGTCATGGATACATCGCCTATGCCCCGCGCCCGCTACAAGACATTGGTGGACACCTTCGCCCGGGATATCCGTTCGGGCGCGCTGGCGGCGGGCACCCGGTTGCCGACGCACCGCCAGTTGGCCGCCAGCCATGGCCTGGCGCTGGTCACCGCCAGCCGGGTGTACACCGAGCTTGAGGCCATGGGCCTGGTCAGTGGTGAAACCGGGCGCGGAACCTTTGTGCGGGAAATCGCGTTGTCGCCAGGGCAGGGCGTCGGCCAGATCGCGGTGGCGGCGGGCATGATCGATCTCAACTTCAACTACCCGTCGCTGCCGGGCCAGACCGACCTGCTGCGCACCGCATTGCGCCAGTTGGCGTTGTCCGGCGACCTGGCGGCGCTGCTGCGCTATCAGCCTCACGCCGGTCGGCTGCATGAGCGGGCAGCGGTGGCGCGTCATCTGCTGAGTCGTGGGTTGACGGTGCAGGCCGAGCAGGTGCTGATCGTCAGCGGTGCCCAGCATGGGCTGGCGGTGACCATGATGTCGCTGCTCAAGCCCGGCGATGTGGTGGCGGTGGATGCGCTGACCTATTCCGGGTTCAAGGTGCTGGCCGAGACGCTGCACCTGGAAATCGTCGCGATCCCGGTGACCGCGACGGGCCCCGACTTGGCCTTCCTTGAACAACTCTGCGCCCGGTGCCCGGTACGCGCCGTGTACAGCATGCCGACCCTGCATAACCCGTTGGGTTGGGTGATGAGCAGGGAGCAGCGCGAGCACCTGGTGGCGATTGCCCGCCAGCATGATTTGATCCTGATCGAGGACGCGGCCTACGCGTTTTTAGCCGAGGACCCGCCGCCGCCGGTGGCCGAGCTGGCACCGGAACGCACGGTGTATGTGTCGGGGCTTTCCAAGAGCGTTGCCACCGGCCTGCGGGTGGGTTTTGTCGCCGCTCCGCAGCAGTGGATGGCGGCGCTGGAACGTACGGTCATGGCCACCACCTGGAACACTCCGGGGGTGATGACTGCGGTGGCTGCCGCGTGGATCGACGACGGCACGGTGCTGCAGCTTGAAGCGCAAAAACGTAAGGACGCCCAGGCGCGCCAGGCGGTGGCCGATGAGGTGTTGGCGGGGCTCACGGTGATCCGCCATCCGTCTTCGTATTTCTTGTGGTTGCCGTTGCCGGAGGATGCCCGCGCCGACCAGATCACCATGGCGCTGGCCCGGGAGAATATCTCGGTGTCCACCGCCGAGCCGTTTGCCGTTTCGGCCCACGTGCCCCATGCCTTGCGTGTGGCGCTGGGGTCGGTAGACCGGGAGGTGCTGCGCGAGGCGTTGGTGAAAGTGCGCTGGGCGGTGAAGGCGTACTAGGGGGCCGGATCGTTCCCACGCTCTGCGTGGGAATGCCGCCTTGGACGCTCCGCGTCCCGCTGTAGATTTGCGCGATAGTGACGCAGAGCGTCACCGGATGCATTCCCACGCAGAGCGTGGGAACGATCCAGGCGGGACTCAGAATTTGTAGGCCTGGCGCCCGATCAGCAGCCACTTGCCTTTCTGCTTCTGCCAGACCTGGAAGTTTTCAATTTCGGTGGGCACCTCGACGCCACTGTTCACCGCCTGCGCGGAAAAGTGGTTGCGCACCAGGGCGGTGTCGCCATTGAGGGTGATGGTCTGTTTCTGCATTTCCAGGGTCTTGAAACCACTTCTGCCGGTTTCAATGTCGGCGATAAATTCCTGCTTGTTCTGGACCTTGCCGCTGGAATGGCCGTAGGTGAGGTTGTTCGCGGTGAGGGCCTGCAGTTGCGGGATGTCCTTGTGCAGCATGGCCTGGGTCAGGTGATCGACCGCAACGGCGACATCCTTGTCGGCTGCGGCAGGCGCGGCGGCCGCGTAACCGCTGAACAGGCACAGAAAACCAATCAGAACCTTGACGTTTTGCATGGGTGTTTCCTTGTTGTTGTGGGTACCGGGACGACTCGGGCTGTGTTTTTAAGTCGTCGTACAACCATGCCGTATTTACCGGGATCAAGGAAAGTGAAATTTGTTCTTGACTAGAAGATAAGCGCTGTTTGCCAGTATTGGTTGTCGTATCACTTGCGAAATAGCGGTCGGTACTTCCCGTGGAAATGGCACATGGCTATGCTGTGGCCGGCGACTTCATGGCGTGGATTCGCAACGACTGAGGAAAACAAAAAAATGACACCGGATCAAAAGTACGCGGCGGCCATGGTGCGCCTGGGTTATCAACTCAACGAGTTCAAGATCGGCGGCAACTACACGCCGCTGCTGAGGGACGGCAATCACGTCTACATCAGTGGCCAGATTCCGCGGGTGGGTGACGCCATCGTGTTGCCCGGCAAGGTCGGCGAAAGCCTCAGCCTGGCCGACGCACAGATTGCCGCGGGCGTCAGCGCACTGCGTTGCCTGGGCTTGCTCAAGCAGGCACTGGGTTCGCTGGACCAGGTCAAGGCGATCCTCAAGATCAATGTGTACGTGCGCAGCGCGGATGACTTCGACCTGCAAAGCGAAGTGGCCAACGGTGCGTCGGACCTGTTGAACGAGATCCTGGGGGCTGCCGGTTCTCACACGCGCACCTCGGTGGGCGTGCTGCAACTGCCCAAGGGTGCCGCCGTGGAAGTCGACATGATCGCTGTGGCGCAGGGCTGACATCGAGTGATCGCCGACGCTTTTACAGTCCTGATTCACTATGGGATTTATCTGCTGCCAGGGCTGATCCTGTTTGGCCTGTGGTTCGGCCTCACCCCGAAAACAATGCCGGGCGTGCGCATCGTTATTCTGCTGTTGGCGTTCGTGCTGATGCGCGATGCGATGACGCCGCTGGGCATGTGGTCGCTGAGCACTGAGGTGCAGATCCAGTTTACGGCCAACCCCTTCGTGCTGGCTGCGCTCGGCGGCTTGTCCCTTGGGCTGATTTCACTGCTCGCGCGCCTGGCTCCGGAGTTATGGCAACTGACGGTGCTGTTCAAGGGCAATCGTGCTGTGGGCCTGGCAGTGGGGCTGGTGGCCGGCTGTGTGATTGGCTTGCCATTGCGCCTGTATCAAGGCATCGAACCGGCGGCGATCCCGGCTTACTGGACCTGGCTGATGGGCATGCTGGTGCTTGCCTACTGCGCCAATGCGCTGGAAGAGGTGCTGTTTCGCGGCTTCCTGCAGGGCTATCTCGAACAGCGCGTTACGCCGCTGCGCGCGGCGTTGCTCAGCGGGCTGGCGTTTGCCGCGTGCCATTCATTTCTGGCGTTGAGCGTGACGCAACTGGGCTGTCCAGTGTTGGCCTTTACCCTGATTGAAGGCGTGGCCTGCGGGCTGGTGCGGATGCGCTACGGTGTGGTGGCGGCGACGGCCACCCATGGCACGGCGATCTTGCTGATTGCCGTGCCGATGGTGTGAACCGTCTCAGGCCTGTACATCAACGCCGATGTGGGCCTGGAGCCAGTCTTTGTAGACCGCGATGTTATCGGTCGACTGGTCGCCATTTTTCGCGGTGACAGTCTTGCCGTCCAGGCGCCCGATATCGAGCAGGTACTGAAGACCGTTGGCCACATGGGTGGCGTCGCTTTTGCTGAGTGACTGAACATCGGGCAGTTCGACGGCGTTGCCTTTATCGTCGAAGGTCGCCCATGAAGGGTTGGCCCTGGCGGTGGCAACGGTTTGCGCGGTCGAGCGCACTTGCTCCTGATAGCTGGCTTCCAGCTTGGTCTTGATCTCGGGCGTGGCGTTGGTGACTTCAATCCTCCCGGCCCGCAGGGTGCCGTTTTCCATGGATTGTGTAAAAGTCTTCTGTCCCAGCGCTAACAGACTTGTCGTGCTTCCTATCATGGTGCCGCTCCCTTATTGGTAGCAGCAACAGAGCAAAACCCGGGCCATGTGCTGCATGCCTTGTGCGGCGCGGGCTGGGTGGTATTGCCGGGGCAGGGCGCAGGCCAGGAGTTGCCGGGGCTGGCAAAGGGTTGCCACGTCGGCTCGCGCGAGCGCATTTCAGAACGTTGGAAACTAAGTTCAGAATCTCCAGTCTGTAATAGCGTATCGCCACCTCTACAAGGAATTAACATGAAGCTTAAGGTCGTTTTGCTGGGCACGGTTTTGTTGGCTGCGCCGCTTTACCAAGCGGTTGCCGAGACGTGCAGGGCGAACAGTTATGGTGGGTCCGATTGCGAATACGACAATGGCACCTCTTCCAAGAGTCGCGCCAATAGCTACGGTGGGCAAGACACCCAATACAGCGATGGTACTTCCTCCAAGAGCCGCTCCAATAGTTATGGCGGGCAGGATATCCAATACGGCGACGGCACCTCGGCCAAGACCCGTTCCAACAGCTATGGTGGGCAAGACACTCAATACAGCGACGGCACCTCAGCCAAGAGCCGCTCCAATAGCTACGGCGGGCAAGACACCCAATACAGCAACGGCTCCTCCTCCAAGAGCCGCGCCAATAGCTATGGCGGGCAAAATACGACAAATAACTAATGGCCCCGCCGCGGCTTTCTACCTCACCAATCACCGCTCATACGCCGCGGTCATCACCTGCCACGTCTGCGCATCCGCCGGAATCAAATGCTCGATGCGCAACGACGTTACCGTGATGTCCTGAGGCATGCCGAAGGTGGTGAAGGTCGACATGAAGTTCAGCTCACCTTCACGGGAGTTGACGCGTGTCAGCACCAGTGGCGGCGGTTCATTGACCAAGGCTTCGGTACTTTGCGGGGCCGGCAGGCTGTCCAGAAGCCTGGCAAGTTCGGAGTTGCCCAACGCCTCGCGCGTCGCCCGTTGCCAGGCGATGGTGCGGATTTCGTCAGCGTTGATCAAATGATCACCCAGGCCGCCAGGCTGTAGCAGGGTGACCAGCAAATTCAGCCCATCAGCCGCCTCCGGTTTGATCCCCACCAGCTCGAACAGCACCTGGGTACTGGCGTTGGCGGCGAGCACTTCCCAGTGGCTGCCCAGCACGATCGCCGGTGCAGGATTGTTCGCGTGGAGCACATGGCTGATTGCCTCGCGAATAGCTTCCATGGAGGGCGAGGAGAGCGGGGTTGCCTCATAGCGCGGGGCGAAGCCGGCAGCGAGGAACACGCTGTTGCATTGCTCCAGCGGAACCTCCAGCGCCATCAGCAAATTATGCAAGGTGCCCGGGCTCGGCTTGGCGCGCCCGGTCTCGATGCAGCTCAGGTGGCGTTGGGAAACCCCGGTGATCAGCGCCAGTTCCAGCTGGCTCAATCTGGCGTGCCGACGCAGCACGCGCAGTTGCGTGCCGGCGGTAGTGTCGGGGTTGGCGCGGGGGAAAGGTTGGCTGCTCATGGGTTGACTCTGGCCGTGCGGGTCGGTGGTGTCGATGACCTTCGAGGTCATTGAGAGGGGAACGACGTTATCACTAATGTGCAGCTTCCCGAACCGTTGTCTCCAAGGAGGAGAACATGCGCAGACCCTGGATTGCCCTGGCCGGGCTGTTGGCTTTTGCCCTGTACACATTGATCACGATGCTGATCGCCGAACAATCGCTCATGGCGTTCGGACGTGAATTGATATCGAGGCCGGATACTGCCCAGGTGGTGATTGACTTGTATCTGATGGCGGCCTTGGCGGGCGTATGGATGTACCGGGATGCGCGGGCCAGGGGCAAATCCCTGGCGTCGGTGTTGCCCTATTTACTGGTAACGGCGGTTTTCGTATCCATCGGTCCGCTGCTGTATATCGTGGTCAACGGGTTCCGCGAACCTTCAGGGGGCCGGTGATGGAGGTTTATGCGTTGTGCGTACTGGTGCTGTTCTTGAAGATGCTGGCGATCTCCTGTTACCAGGGTTTCTTTCGACTCAGATTCCGTGCATTCACTAACCACGAGGATGCAGCTTTCTTCCATCGCGATGCGAATCCCCAGGAGTTACCGCAAGTCTCCCGGGCCGAAAAGGCTTGGGCCAATGATCTGGAAAATATTCCGTTGTTCTTCATTTTGGGTGGCCTGTGCCTGGCGATGGAAACGCCAGGCACCGCTACCGCGGGGTTGTTCTGTCTGTTCACCGCTGCCCGTGTGATGCATACGGTGATGTATCTGAGCGGCCGCCAGCCCTGGCGCACCCTCGCTTATGGAGTGGGAGTGCTCTGTTTGTCGGGGCTGGCCGGTCTGCTTGGCGCTGGGCTGATAACAATCAAGGGGTGAGAAAGGCCTGATAGTTGTCCTTGGTGATCTGTTGATAGGGAATGGTCAGCTCCGCCGTGTAGGGCTGCTTCCTGATCATCTTCAGCGCCAGGTCAATCGAGCCGACGGCCTGGCCCTTGTTGTCCTGATAGGCCGTGACTACCAATAGATCTTTTTTGATCGCATCCAGGCCGGCGGGGCCGCCGTCGCTGCCGCCCACCAGGATGTCCTTGCCAGGGTGCATGCCGGCCTGGGTAATCGCCATCGCGGCACCGATAGCCATTTCATCGGCATTGGCCGCCACGGCGTCGATTTTCTTGCCCGAGACGATCCAGTTGTTCATCAGGTCCATGGCCTTGCTGCGTTGCCAGTCGGCGCTTTGTTCTTCGACGATATGGATGTCGGGGTAATCCTTCAGTACGTTTTTCACGCCCTGTGTGCGGTTGTGGGTGGCGTTGTTGGAGAGCAAGCCGAGCATGATTGCGAGGTTGCCCTTGCCGTTCATTTTTTCCGCGAGGTAGCGCATCTGAATCTCGCCCGCTTTGATCTCGTCCGAGCCGACATAACCCACCCCGGCCGGTAAGCCGGGGATGTCCGGGCGACGGTTGACGTACACCAGCGGGATACCCGCCTGCTGGGCATTCACAGTCATTTTCTGGGTAGCGGCGGTGTCGACCGCGTTGACGATAATCGCGTCCATGCCTTGGGCAGAAAAGCTCTGCACCTGGTTCAGTTGGCGCACCACATCGCCTTGGGCGTCTTCGAATTGCAGGGTCACGTCGGTGAGGTCCCTGGCGTGGGCCGCCATGTAGTCACGCATCTGGGCGAGGAACACGTCGTCCACCTGGGCGATGCTGACGCCGATGCGTGTCTCGGCGAGGGCTAGCGGGGTAACGATGAGGGTCAGGAGCAAGGTCAGCAGCTGTTTTTTCATGGTGTCAGTCCGTTTTTTTGTTGTTTTGAAAGACGTTGAAAACATTCCTCAGCCTTGGCGTTTGGCGTGTAGTTGCGCAACGCGTTCGGCAAAGGTCTCGCAGGGCCAGCGTTCGTTCAGTGCCTGCAACATCAGTTGCTGCCCGGTTTGCGGAGCCAGGCCCTGTAAGGGTGGGTCGGTATCCAGGTTGGTGGGAAAGGAATAGCCATCGGCGGTGCAGGCGATCACCGCGTGCAGCGCCTCGCCATCCATGACGTTGTCCGCCAGGCGCTCCAACAGGCAGGGGTACAGCGCCAGCATCATCCGGTCGCGGTCCACAGCCTCCATCGTTTTGCCGAACGCCGAGGAGATTTGCAGCAGGTTGGCCATGCGCTGGCGGTCCGGTGTGCGATTGGTGCCAGCGGCGTGAAACAGGGCCGGGTTGAAGAACAGCAGGTCACCTTTGTTCAGCGGCAATTGCACGGCATGCTGCTGGAAGTACTCGATGAATTCAGTGCGCCTCCAGGCCAGGTAGCCCAGTGGGTATTGCTGGGAAAACGGCAGCAGTTGGGTCGGGCCGGTTTCCAGGGGCATGTCGCTGTGGGCCACGGCCCCTTGCAGCGTGAGGTATTGGGACAGCGTGTGCAGGGGCAACGGAAAGCGCTCCACCACGTCGATGGTCTGGAACCCGAGGTGATAATCACGGTGCGGTTGCTGGGCTTGGCCACCGGGGTGCACCACGTTGACCTGGGCCGTGACTTGGTAGCCCGGGCCGAGCCAGGCTTGTGCGATCAACCCCAGCAGTGGGTTGGCGTAATATTCGACAAAGGATGCCGGCGACTGCAGTGCGGCCTTCTGTAATGAGTTCCAGATACGTCCGTTACTGCCGGCCTTGGCGAAGTGGTCGGCGGCCACACCTTGCGCAGCCTCTTGGGCAAAGATCGCTTCGAATACCTGGCTGTGACGGTCGACCACGTCCAGGTCGGCATAGCCCTGGCGCACCACCATCACTCCCGGCCCCTGGCTGAACAGGCGATGCAGTTCGTCCAGCACGGCGTGACGATCGCCGTTGCGCAGTGCCTGGGCCTGATAGATCGGGATGTTGCTGCACACTTCGGCGCAGTGCGGGTAGTCCTCGGCAGCAGCCTGCTGGGCACAGATCGAGTGAAAATCTTCCAGTTGCACCGCATCGGCGCTGACAAAGGCAGGCATCACGCACCCTCCACCAGGCTCAAGGCCTGATCGGGGCGTGGGGTGCCGCCGTCGCCACAGCCGATGACGCCTTGCTCCAGGTCGATCACCGTGCCGGTCATCATTCCCGACTCGCGTGACAATAGAAATGCCACGCTCTGGGCCACCTCTTCAGGTTTGAGCAGGCGGCCGAAGGGCTGCGCGGCTTCGGCGGCCTCCAACCAGCCATCCCCGGCACCGTGGTAGTGCCGCTGGATTTCATCCTCGTGAGGTGTGTCCATCCAGCCGATGTTCAAGCCGTTGACCCGAATCCGGTTGCGCAGGGCGCTGAACGCCACGTTTTTGGTCAGAATCGCGAGAGCGCCCTTGGACGCCGCGTAGGCACTCAAGAACGATTGCCCGCCGTGGCCGGTGACACTCTGGATATTGACCACTGCACCTTCAACCCTCTGGCTGATCATCAGCTTCAAGGCTTCCTGCATCAGGAAAAACGGCGCCCTCACATTGACCGCAAACAGTCGGTCAAACAGTTCAGGGGAGGTGTCGAGAATGGTGCCGCGATCCGACATCCCGGCGCAGTTGATCAGCCCGTGGAGGGTGCCGAAGTGGGCACGGGCCGCCTCGATCACGGCGCGGCAGTCGCCAATCTGTTCCAGGTCCGCCTGGACAAACACCGCGCGGCAATCGAGCGCTGCCAACTGCCGTACTTGCTCCTGGCCCTGGTCCGGACGGCGTCCGCAGATGATCAGGCCGGCAGCACCGCGCCGCGCCAGGGTATGGGCGACGGCAGCCCCCAATCCCTGGGTGCTGCCGGTGACGACAAAGTATTGGCCTTTGAAGGTATGGCTGAGGTCGGTTGAAGGCATCGGGGTCTCCTGGGTTGTTGTTGTTGTTTTGAAGGCCGGGCTCGACGCCGGGCAAAACTGAGACTAGCATTGCGGTCACCTCAACGAGTCTCAAAAAGACCTCAAAAAAACCTCAGGCTCAACGGCATGCTCGAACGCGCTAAACACTTTTCCATCAAGCAACTGGCCACCCAGGCGGGCGTCAGCAAGGCGACAGTCGATCGCGTCTTGCATGAGCGCGGCAGCGTGCACGCCCAAACCCGGCGGCGTATCGAACAGGCTCTGGATGAGCTGGAATCCCAGGAAAAAAATGGCCTGGCAGTAGGCCGTACCTTTCATGTCGATGTGATCATGCACACGCCCAAGCGCTTCAGTGCGGCGGTGCATGCCGCCATCACCGCCCAACTGGGCAGCCTGGCACCTTTTCGTATCGCCCCGCGGTTTCATGTGTTCGAAGAGATCGAGCCTCAGGCGATGCACGACCAATTGCTGCGCTGCCTCGAGTCCGGCAGCCAGGGTGTGGTGCTCAAGGCCGCGGACGAGCCGGCGGTGAATCTGGCGGTCAAGCACCTGGCGGCCGCAGGTATTCCGGTGGTGACCCTGGTCACCGATCTGCCCCACAGCGAGCGCATCGGCTACGTAGGCATGGATAACCGCACCGCCGGACAAACCGCCGCGTACCTCCTGTCCCGCTGGCTGTCACCCCAACCCCAGGAAGTGGCGGTGGTGATTGGCAGCGAATTGTTCCGGGGCGAGGAAGAACGCGAAATGGGTTTTCGCATGTGGCTGCGCGGCCGTGCGACGCACCTGCGGGTACTGGATATCAGCGGTGGGTACGGCGTGTATGACCGAACGTTTGCCCGGGTCACCGATGCGTTGAAGCAGCATCCGGAACTGAAGGCGGTGTACAGCGTCGGCGGTGGCAACCGCGCAATTGTCGACGCCTTCGCGGCTCTGGATCGCCCGTTGGACGTGTTTATTGCTCACGACCTCGACGAAGAGAATCGCCAGCTGTTGGCTGAAGAAAAAGTCGCCGCGATTATCGATCACAACCTGCAGATCGATGCGCGCCATGTGTTCCTGCACATCCTGCAATTTCATCGGCTGTGGAAGGCTGGGCCGATTGCGCCGTCACAGGTACAGATCGTCACACCGTTCAACCTGCCGGACTGAATCTCCACACCCAATAACAATCCCAGGAGTTCGACCATGCTACGTATCGCTGTCCTTGGTGCAGGGCGCATCGCCAACATTCACGCGGCCAATGTCGCGGCCCATCCTGATGCCACTCTGGTGGTGGTCGCCGACCCCTGGCGGGAGGGCGTCGATGGCTTGGCTGCGCAGCTGGGTTGCGAGGCGGCCTATGACTGCGCAGCAGTGCTAAGTCGGGACGATATCGACGCGGTGGTGATTGGCACACCCACCGACACTCATATCGATTTGCTGCTGGCGGCCGTGTCCCAGGGCAAGGCCGTGCTGTGCGAGAAGCCCATTGACCTGAATTTCGCCAAGGCGCGGGCGGCGGCGCAAGCTGTGGAGCGCGAGGGCGGTAAAGTAATGCTGGGCTTCAACCGCCGCTTCGATCCCGACACGCTGCGCCTGCGCCAGGCCATCGACGCGGGGCAAATTGGTGCTGTGCGGCAGGTGATCATCACCAGCCGCGACCCGGGGTTGGCGCCACGGGATTACCTGGCACATTCCGGCGGCATCCTGCGGGACATGACCATTCATGACTTCGACATGGCGCGGCACCTGCTGGGTGAAGAGCCCATTGAAGTCAGCGCGATAGCCAGCCGGCTGGTAGATCCGAGCCTGGCGCAGATTGACGACTTCGACAGCGTGATGGTGCTGCTGCGCACCGCATCCGGGAAACAGTGCCATATCAACTGCTGTCGGGAGGCGGTCTACGGGTATGACCAGCGACTTGAGGTATCCGGGGCCAAGGGGGTGCTGCTCACGGATAACCATCGACCCAGCACCTTGCGCCATTGGAACCACGAGCACACCGAGGCGTTGGAGCCGTTGCAGCATTTCTTCCTGGAGCGTTATGCGGATGCCTACCGCAATGAGTTGGGGCAGTTTATCCAGGCACTGAGCGCGGGGCGCGCGCTGCCCACCAACATGCGCGATGGGCTGTATGCGTTGCACTTGGCGGACTGTGCGCTGGAGTCCATCAAGACCGGGCGAATGGTTGAGGTCAATTACGCTATTTAAGGTGTTGCCGGAGCGGGCATGCTCGCTCCGGCAGATTGCGCGTTAGATTTTTGCCAACGCCTGCGCCAGATCCGCCCGCAGGTCTTCCACATCCTCAACCCCCACCGACAACCGCACCAACCCATCACCAATCCCCAGCTGCGCCCGGGTCGCTGCCGGGATGCTCGCATGGGTCATGATCGCCGGGTGCTCGATCAGACTTTCAACGCCCCCCAGGCTTTCAGCCAACGCAAAGATCTTCACGTTTTCCAGGAAGCGTGTCGCTCCTGCCAGGTCGCTTTTCAGGTCCACCGAAATCATCCCGCCAAACCCGCGCATCTGCCGGCGTGCCAGCTCATGCTGCGGGTGTGATGCCAGGCCTGGGTAATAAACCCGCGCCACTTGCGGCTGTTGCTCCAGCCACGTCGCCAGTTCCAGCGCATTGCTGCAATGGCGCTCCATGCGCAGCGCCAGGGTCTTCACCCCGCGCAAGGTCAGGAATGCGTCGAACGGCCCGGCAATCGCGCCCACGGAGATTTGCAGGAAGCCCAGGCGCTCGGCCAGTTCAGGGTTCTGGCCCACCACCGCAATGCCGCCGATTACATCGGAGTGGCCGTTGAGGTACTTGGTGGTGGAGTGCACCACGATGTCGAAACCCAGCTCCAGCGGGCGCTGGATCCAGGGGCTGGCGAAGGTGTTGTCGGCCACGCAGATGATGCCCCGGGCCTTGCAGATGCGGGAGATGGCACTGAGGTCGGTCAGGCTCAGCAGCGGGTTGCTCGGGGTTTCGACCCAGACCATCCGCGTGTCGTCCTGCAGCGCGGCTTCGAAGGCCGACAGGTCGGTCAGGTCGACGAAGCTGAAGCGATGCCCGGCGCTGCGCTGGCGCACTTTGTCGAACAGGCGGAAGGTGCCGCCGTACAAGTCATTGCCGGAAACCACGTGGGAACCGGCGTCGAGCAGTTCCAGCACGGTGGAAATCGCCGCCAGCCCGGAGGCGAACGCGAACGCCTGGGTGCCGCCTTCAAGGTCCGCCACGCAGCGTTCCAGGGCGAAGCGCGTCGGGTTGTGGGAGCGTCCGTAGTCAAAGCCTTTGTGAACGCCGGGGCTGTCCTGCAGGTAGGTGGAGTTGGCGTAGATCGGCGGCATCAGCGCCCCGGTGGTCGGGTCCGGGGATTGCCCGGCATGGATCACGCGGGTGGCGAAGGCGCTTTTATCGTGCTGGGTCATGCAAGGGATCTCCGTAGGTGATTGAGCAGGTCGACGCGGGTGATCAGGCCGTGAAAGCCCGAGGCGTCGGCAATGATTGCCACCAGCCCGCGATCCAGCTCGGCCTGCAATTGTGCAAGGCTGGCGCTGGGTGCGAGGGTGTGAAGGGCGTTGGTCATGGCGCTGCCCACGGTCATGGAAAAGTGCGCGGCGTTCTGATGCAGGCCGAGCAATACATCCGACTCGTCGAGCACCCCCACCAGTTGCTTGCCGTCCACCAGCACCGGCAGCTGTGAGACGTCGGCCAGGCGCATGCGCTGGAAGGCGGTGAGCAGGCTGTCGTCGGGGCCGACGCTGATCACCCGGCCGTCCTCGAAACGACGGGCGATCAGGTCGCGCAGGTCGCCGTAGTGTTTGTATTGCAGCAGGCCGGCGTCGTTCATCCATTGGTCGTTGTAGACCTTCGACAGGTAGCGCGTGCCGGTGTCGCAGACGAAGGTGACCACCCGCTTGGGCTCGGTCTGTTCGCGGCAATAACGCAGGGCTGCGGCCAGCAGGGTGCCGGTGGAGGAGCCACCGAGAATGCCTTCGGCCCGCAGCAGTTGGCGGGCGTGGTCGAAGCTTTCTTCGTCGCTGATGGAATAGGCGTGGCGCACGCTGGAGAGGTCGGCGATCGAGGGAATGAAGTCTTCGCCGATACCTTCCACGGCCCACGAGCCGGGCTCGGTCATGGTGCCGCTGCGGCTGTACTCGGCCATCACCGAGCCGACCGGGTCGGCCAGCACCATGGCCAGGTCAGGTTGCACGCGCTTGAAGAAGCGCGTCAGGCCGGTGAGGGTGCCGGCCGAGCCGACGCCAACCACGATGGCATCCAGGTCATGTTGGGTCTGGGCCCAGATTTCCGGGGCGGTGCTGGTCTCGTGGGCCAGGGGGTTGGCCGGGTTGTTGAACTGGTCGGCGAAGAACGAATCGGGAATGTCCTTGGCCAGTCGCGCCGCCACATCCTGGTAATACTCGGGGTGGCCCTTGCCGACATCCGAGCGGGTGATGTGCACCTCAGCGCCCATGGCTTTCAGGTGCAAGACTTTCTCGGTGGACATCTTGTCCGGCACCACCAGCACCACCCGATAGCCTTTGGCGCGTCCCACCAGGGCCAGGCCGAGGCCGGTATTGCCGGCGGTGGCTTCGATGATGGTGCCGCCGGGGCGCAGGCGGCCATCCCGCTCGGCGGCGTCGATCATGGCCAGGCCGATGCGGTCCTTGATCGAGCCGCCGGGGTTCTGGGATTCAAGCTTGAGGAACAGCGTGCACGGGCCGGTATCGAAGCGGCTGACCCGCACCAGCGGGGTGTTGCCGATCAGTTCGAGCACAGCGGGGCGGGAAGCGGTGGGCATGTCGTCACCTGGCTACGGAAAGGGCGTATGGGATGGACAGCAGCGTTTACAACATGGTTTCGAACATAGGCCGGTATCGGGCCGCTCGCAACCGCGCGGCCGCCAGAATGTCTTTTTTTGGCGCATTGCTGCTTCATGACGGAGCACGGCTGGAGGCGATCCATCGGCGGGTTTTCTGTCAACCTCACGTATTCATTGGCATGCAGCTGATTGGCCCAGGGTTTGCTAAAAGAAATCCAAACTTGGATACAAGATGGAATCCTCAATGCGCAACGAACAACTCGGCTGGACCCTGGGTGAATGGCAAGCTGCATACCGCACCCAGGCGCTGACTCCCGACATCCTGTTGACCCTGGCGAGCACGTTCCCCGCCGAGGACAATGCCTGGATCAGCCGGGTGCAACCGCAGCAATTGAGTGACCAGTTGGCGCAGTTGGCCGAGCGGCTTGCGGCGGTCGACGGCGATATCGACCAGTTGCCGTTGTATGGCGTGCCGTTTGCCATCAAGGACAACATCGATGCGGCGGGTTGGGAAACCACGGCGGCGTGTCCTGAGTTTGCCTATACCGCCGCGGCGGATGCCTCGGTGGTGGCGCGGTTGCGGGCGGCCGGGGCGATCCTGATGGGCAAGACCAACCTCGATCAGTTCGCCACCGGCCTGGTCGGTACACGCTCGCCCTACGGCGCGGTGGGCAACAGTTTTAACCCGGACTATGTCAGCGGCGGTTCCAGCTCGGGTTCGGCCTCGGTGGTTGCCCGCGGGCTGGTGGCGTTTTCCCTGGGCACCGACACCGCCGGTTCCGGGCGGGTGCCGGCGGGCTTCAACAATATCGTCGGGTTGAAGCCGACCAAGGGGCGCTTGTCCAACACGGGACTGGTGCCGGCCTGTCGTACCGTGGACTGTATTTCGGTATTTGCGCTGACGGTTGAAGATGCCGAGACGGTTGCGGGCCTCGCTGCTGCTTACGACGCCAGCGACGCCTATTCACGCGTCAATCCCAACACTGCTCCCGTAGCGGTCGGCGCCACAATCAAGCTGGCGGTTCCGGCCAGCCTGGAGTTTTTTGGCGACGCGCAGAACCAGGCCGTATTTGAACAGGCGCTGCTCAGGTTCCAGTCCCTCGGCGCCGAAATCACGGCGGTGGATTTCAGCCCGTTTCAGCAACTCGCCGAGCAGCTCTATTACGGCTCCTGGGTTGCGGAGCGCACGGTGGCACTGGAAGGCATGCTCGCCAGCAACGCCGAAGCGATCAACCCGGTGGTGCGTGGCATCGTGGAAAACGGCCACCAGTACAGCGCCTGCGATGCCTATAAAGCCGAATACCTGCGCGCCGAACTGAGCCGACGCATCAACGACAGCCTGGCCGGTTTCGACGCCTTGCTGGTGCCGACCTCACCGACGATCCGCACCCTGGCGGAAATGGCCGTGGAGCCGGTGCTCTACAACTCGCAGTTTGGCTTCTACACCAACTTCACCAACCTGGCCGACCTGTCGGCACTGGCCGTGCCCGCCGGGCTGCGCAGCGACGGCCTGCCGTGCGGCATCACCCTTATCGCGCCGGCCTGGCACGACGCCGCCCTGGCGCATCTGGGCAAGCGTTGGCAGGCCGGCCTTGATCTTCCGCTGGGCGCTACCCAACGCAATCTGCCGCAACCGGCACCGGCGGGGCAGGCGCCCGGCAGCGTGCGGGTGGCGGTGGTTGGGGCGCATCTCACCGGGATGCCGCTGAACTTCCAGCTGACCAGCCGCAACGCCGTGCTGGTGGAGCAAACCCTGACGGCGAGCAACTACCGCCTGCATGCACTGCCGGGCACGGTTCCGCCCAAGCCGGGGCTGGCCAGGGATGACTCGGGCCGCTCGATCATCGTCGAGCTGTGGGACATGCCTGTCGCCCGCTTTGGTGAGTTCGTCGCGGAGATTCCCGCGCCGCTGGGCATCGGCAACCTCACCCTGGCGGACGGGCGCAGCGTGAAGGGTTTTATCTGCGAGCCCTGGGCCCTGGCAGGCGCCACTGACATCACCGAATTCGGCGGCTGGCGCGCGTACATGGCGAGCAGGAACTAGGCATGCAGCTCTCAACCATGAGAAAACCCGGCGAACGGCCGGACAGCCTGGCGGAACGGGTCTACCAGCAGGTGAAGGACGACATCTTCGGCTTTCGCCTGCTGCCGAGTGATCGCTTCAGCGAAGGCGACGTGGCCGAGCGCATGCAGGCCAGCCGCACGCCGGTGCGCCAGGCGCTGTATAAGGGTACCTGGAGGTGTTTTTCAGGAGTGGCTGGCAGGTGCGGCCGTTCGACTTCAACTATTTCGAAGAGCTTTACGACGTAAGAATCGTGCTGGAGTTGGCCGCCGTCAGCCGCTTGTGTGGCATGGCGGAGCAGGGGCTTGAACGGCTTGAAGCGATCTGGCGGGTGGACGAAAGTGCGCGTCTGGATGACGCACAGGTCGTCTGCGCGCTGGATGAGGAGTTCCACTGCGGGTTGGTGCAGGCCACGGGCAACGCTGAAATGGCGCGCATGCATTACGAGATAACCGAGAAAATCCGCATCATTCGGCGGCTGGATTTCACTCAGCAATCACGTATCGCAGCGACCTATGAGGAACACGCAAGCATCCTCGATGCGATCTCGGCACGGCACAGCGATCTGGCGCAGCAACTGCTCAAGACTCACATCGAGGTGAGCAAGCAGGAGGTGCGCAAGATCACGTTGCATCGGTTGGCGGTGGCGAGAGGATAAGCCCTCGTATCGACGAGTCAGCCCGCCCCCTGTGGCGAGGGAGCTTGCTCCCGCTGGGGTGCGAAGCGCCCCCAAAACCGGTCACCCCATTTTACCTGGCGAAAACGCGGTGCCTGAATTGGGGCTGCTGCGCAGCCCAGCGGGAGCAAGCTCCCTCGCCACGGGTCATTGCCGCACGCCTAATACTTGCTGCAACCGATTTGTCACCGTCTCACTCGCCCCCAACATCGGCGCCCGCAACTCACTGCCGATCAAACCGTCCATCGCCAGCGCGGCCTTCACCGGTGCCGGATTGGGCTCCACGAACATTGTGTGAATCAACGGCAGCAGCCCGAAAAACGTCTCGCGAGCCGCCAGCAACCGGTTGTCGCGAACCTGTCGATGCAGCGCCACAAAATCCGCGGTACGCACATGCGCCGACGCGGCAATCGCGCCGGTCGCTCCCAGGCACAGCGCGTTGAATATCTGCACATCCTCGCCACACAACACATCCACATTCCCGCTGGCCAGCAGCGCCAGGGTATTGGCCAGGTTGCCGCCACAATCCTTGATCGCGACGATCCGTTCATGGGCGACGATGTTCAGCAACGTCGCCTGTTCGAAGGCGATACCGGTGCGGTAGGGAATGTCATACAGAATGATCGGCACACTGGACGCATCGGCCACGGTGCGGAAGAACGCCTCAAGGCCCGCCTGGGACGGGCGGATGTAGCTCGGCGGCGGTACCAGCAAACCGGCCACCGGGCGTTGCAGGATTTCACTCTGGAACTGCAGCAGCTCAATCTGGTTATACCCCGCCAGGCCCATTACCACCTGCTGCGGCGGTACCAGTTCCAGTACGGCATCCAGCATCGCCAACTGCTCACGGCGGCTCAGTGCTGCGGCTTCGCCGGTGGTGGTACAGACCATGATCCCGGCCACGCCTTGTTCCAGCAGATGGCAGACCAGGCGGCGCAAGCCGATGAAGTCGATGGCGCCGTTATGAAACGGTGTAACGACGGGAACCCAGATACCTTGAAACGATGACATGCGCTTTCTCCTGATGGTTGACCGATTTCGTCACCGTCAGAAGGGCAGAGGGAAGTAAGCAAGAGGAGGGGGCCTTCGCGCTCAATGTCCTGTCAGCTCATCTGACGGGACAGCGCGCCCCGGTCACATGAGCGACTGTTTCTTCGATTTGAGGGCGTGCGCAACGCAACCTTGCGCCTTGGCAATCAAGCCAATGACGGAAAAGTTGAAGGTCGTTGCAGACATTGAGGACACACCCTGAAGAAGGCGCTTATCTTTATGGATTATTACAGGGTGTGTCAACTCACGGCGATCAGTCGCGGTTCAGCCAGTGGCGCACGAAACGCACCTGCTCTGCCGACAGTTCTGCGTCTTCCGGCGCGCCCATGAAACCGCCGTGGGGCATTGCTTCAAAGATGTGCAGTTCCACCGGTACCTCGGCCCGGCGCAGCGCCCGGTGCAGGCGTACGGCGTTGGACAGGAACAGGTCGCGGGTGCCGCTTTGCACGAACGTCGGCGGGAAGCCTGGTGCGAAATCCCCGAACAGCGGCGACAGGTACGGGTGAGACAAATCCGCGCCAGCGGCGTACAGCAGGTTGGTGCTCATCAGCGGGTTGGGCAACACCACGTCGACGGTGCGGTTGACCTGGAAGCTGTCGCCCGATTCGGTCAGGTCCACTTCGGGTGACAGCAATACCAGCGCGGCCGGCAGCGGCAAGCCTTCGTCGCGGGCGCGCAGCACCATGGCAGCGGCGAGGTTGCCTCCGGCCGAGCGTCCGCCGATCACGATCTTGTCCGGGGTGTGGTGCTTCAGCACATGCCGGTAGGTGGCCATACAGTCATCGAGTGCCGCCGGGTACGGATGGTCAGGCGGCATGCGGTAGTCCACGCCGTAGCAGGTCAGGTTGTGCAGGTCGGCGTGCTTGCCGGCGGCGAGGCGGGCGTTTTCGCCGCCGCCGAACACCAGGGCGCCGCCGTGCAGGTCGATATAGGCGAACTCGGCCCCGTATGCCGGCGTCGCCCGGTACACGGTGGCGTCTTCCACGGTGAATGTCTCAACGTGGTCTGCCGTCTGTCCCGCCTGGGACGCCGCGTACTGTTGGGCAACTGCGGCCTGCATACGGCGCCAGCCAGCGTGGTCATCGGGTGCGGGCAGGGTGTACAGGCTGTTCAGCGGCACGCCATCGGCGTTCACCATGCGCTGCAGCATCGCCTGGGCCTCGGGGCTGATGGACCGCGGAACCGGGATGATTCGCGGGTCGATCCTTACACCATTACTCATTCTCTGCACCGTTTGGGTTCATGTCAGGACGCGAACGCATTCTTGTCGGTAGCGGTACTACACTGCAAGTCCGAACCTCCACGCTGGAGAACACTCATGCTCAACAAAAACACGGTGTGCCTTTGGTACGACGGCAGTGCACTGGACGCTGCCAACTTCTACGCCAGGACCTTCCCGGACAGCGCAGTGACTGCGGTCCATCACGCCCCCGGGGATTATCCGGCGGGCAAACAGGGCGATGTGTTGACGGTGGAATTCACCGTCATGGGTATTCCTTGTCTGGGGCTGAACGGTGGCTCCGGCGTGCAGCACAACGAGGCGTTCTCGTTCCAGGTAGCCACCGACGACCAGGCGGAAACCGACCGCTTGTGGCACGCGATTGTCAGCCATGGCGGCCAGGAAAACGTCTGCGGCTGGTGCCAGGATAAATGGGGTGTGAGATGGCAGATTACCCCGCGTGTACTGAGTGCGGCGATCACCCACCCCGACCCGGCAGCGGCCAAGCGGGCGTTTGAGGCGATGATGGGGATGACCAGGATTGATATTGCGGGGATTGAGGCGGCGCTCAAAGGTTGATGCACCGATTGAGTCAATCGGCGCCCACTGCCGTCCGGTCCACCAGACGAATACGGTTGCGTCCACCGCGCTTGGATTCATACAGCGCCGCGTCGCCTTGTTCGATCAAGGCCGCGAGGCTGGCGGGCGGCGTGTCGAACAGGCTGGCGCCGATGCTCAATGTCACCGCTTCGGGCGTGGCGAACGCCTGCGAGGCAGCCTGATGAAACTGTTCGCGCAGGGCGCTGCCCAGCGCGACAATGCGCGCGTTCGAGGTGTCATTAAGCAGGATCACGAACTCGTCGCCACCCAACCGCGCCGCCAGCGAATCATCGGGCAACTGCGCGCGAATCATCTCGCTCAGGGCCACCAGCAGCCGGTCGCCCGCGGTATGGCCGTACAGGTCGTTGATCAGCTTGAAATTGTCGATGTCGATCAACAGCAGGGCACCCGGCCGGGCCTGCGACACCTCGCTCAGCAGGCTCGGCGCGCGCATTTCAAGGGCGCGGCGGTTATACAGCGCGGTCAACGGGTCGCGGGCGGCCAACCGTGCAATCTGTTCCTCACGGCGGTAGCGCTCGGTGCCGGTCATCGACAATGCAATCAGCATGATCGCCATGGCGCCTTCCACCAGCGACACCTGAATGATCTCGCCACGAAACGCCGTCAGGTCGATCAGTGTCCCCGGCACGATCGCCACCAGCGACTTGGCCAGATAGAACAGCCCGTGGGCCAGCAGCACATAGCGCAGTTGCACCGCGCCCACGCTGAGTGATCGGCCATGGGGGCGCAACAGGAAACTGGCCCGCAGGGTCGGCAGGGCAACCAGCAGCGAGTTGGCCAGCAGCATGGCCCTGGACCACGACTGTCCTTCCGGCAACAGCAGCATGGCAAACCAGGCCACGAACATCAGGTACCAGGCGCGAGACAGGCGCACCTGGGTGAAACGCGCAACGCCCAGCAGGAACAGCCAGTGGGCGGTGATCAGCAACCCGTTGGCGAACCAGATGCCGATCAACAGCAGGCCGCTGGCCCGCAACAGCGCCAGGGTGCTGCCCACGCTGATGATGGCGAAACCGGCAGTCCAGTACAGCAGCGATGGCTCGCGGACATTGCGCCACTCGACGGCCAGGTACAGCGCGGCGGCGCCTGCCAGTGCGATGGTGAGGACCAGTATGGTGATGGGGTCGAGCGCCATGGGCGAACTGGCCTGCCTGAGTTGCGGTGAGACGGCGATTGTAAGCGTTTTCGCCGGTTTTTCGCAGTGCTCAGGCCCTGCGCGCCATCAGCAATACCGTCGCGGCGGCCGACAACAACCCCGCACAGCAGCGGTTGAAAATCCGCTTGCCCCGAGGCTGCGCGAACCAGCGGCGCATATGCAAACCCATATAGGCGTAGGCGCTGATGGCGAACCATTCCAGCGCCAGGAACATCGCTCCCAGCAGGGCAAATTGCGGCGTGATCGGATGTGCCGGGTCGACGAATTGCGGCAGGAAGGCGGTAAAAATCAGGATTGCCTTGGGATTGCCGGCGGCCACCAGGAACTCCTGTCGCGCCAAGGCCCACAAGCCCGCCTTGGGCGCCGTCGACTCAGCCTCCGCGTGCGGATTGGACCGCCACAGTTGATACGCCAGATAGAATAGATACGCCGCCCCCAGAATCTTGATCCCGTAGAACAACAACTCCGAGGTTTGCAGCACCACCGCCAGCCCGGCGGACGCGAGGGCGATCATCCCGGCAAAGGCCAGCAGTCGCCCGACGCCTGCCAGGCACGAAGTGCGGTAGCCGTAGCGGGTGGAGTTGCTCACGGACAGCAGGTTGTTCGGGCCTGGCGCCATGTTCAGGGCGAAGCAGGCCGGGAGGAAGAGGGTGAGGGTGGCGAGGTCCATGGGGGGCTCCGGCGGGCGCAGGCAGGTAAGGCCACGAGGATAAGGGATGTGAGGCGGTTGAACAATTTGCGCTAATGGGTAGAACCGATGGCGCTCTGGCCATGTCTGTGAGTCGTGGGTAAATAGATCGGTCACCATGACGCTCATTCGTTAATATGCCCGGCATGCCAATCGGGTAAAGGAAGTTGGCGTGAAGCACGAAGCGCTTTTCCCGGGAATTAAAAATAGAGTAGGCAGGGAATGGAATATCCTTCATTTGAAAACAAATCAAAAAAAAGAACCTTGTTGTTGGTGGTGTGTCTGTTATTTGGAACATGGATTGCTTATACGCTCTGGGCCGGTCGCATTGTAATGCGAACGGTTTTAATGCCATCGATTCCCGAGTGGACGACCTATATAGTCATTGGTTGTCTGGTTGGACTCTTTTTTGCTGCAAGGGCTACCTACTATCGTCCGGCTGTAAGAAACCCGAACCGTGTTGGAGAATCTTTTTTTGGTGGTTTTTGCCTGGGTCTGATTTTGTCCTTGCACAGTTATGACGTCATTACGTACCTGTTGCCCGGCGACATTGTTCAGTATGCGTCACCTTACGAGCTGGTGACTCCGGGGCCCTACGTTGGAAAGTTCAGTCGTTGTGAGGCGGGTCTGCGGATTAAGGATTTAAAGACTGAGCGCTGGGTTGCGCTTTGTACCACTCAGTCGGAATTCAACGATCAAAGAAAGACAGGCATGAATGCAGTGTGGGTGACTGCTCATTCAAACAAGATAGGTTCTTATATCAAGGCGTATGAATTTATTTATAAATAAATCATGTCGTCGTTGTACCGGCCTTCGTTCATAAGCCAATGACTCATTGTTGGCCGGGAGGGGAAGGTTTCGGTTTGCCATCAGCCACTTGTGTCTTGCCACAAACTTGCTGCGTTGCATTCGGCAGTATTGCGCCCCCTTGAAAGCCTCAGATGAACAGATCCGCCCCTTGCCTCTCAAAGCGCCGCATAGACAAGGGATGAAAGTCGGCGGGGGCGTGGATCAATCATCGAATGGCTGCCCGAAGTCGTGGTGACAAAACCGAAGCTCACTTGTTTTTCGGGATCAGCGAAACTGATCGGGCCACCAAGCCCGATATGGCCAAAGGTGTTCGGGCCCATTGCATGGGAAGCCGTCGGGTCGCGTTGCTGCTCGAGCATGCAACCCAATCCATAACGCATGGGGCGCATCCATACTCGATCCATGCCATGACTGTGCTCACGGCTGAATTCAGTAAGCAGCTCGGGACCGATAAAGTTTCCTGCCATCAATGCACTGTAGAAACCGGCCAGGCCGTGAGCCGAACCGTGTCCACACACGGCGGGTTGCCGGTAGGCCCACCAGCGAGGGTCACTGGTTCGTCTGGGCACCATTCCGGGGTTGGTGAAGGCGAGCGTCGCGATATGCGACGGCTCGTTTTTCACCACGGTTCGCAACGCCTGCGAGTAAGGGTCACCGACTCGTCCCGTGGCACTGTCGAAACGCGCGATACGGTGAAAGTGTTCTTCGCTCACGCCAAGGTGCACGTCCAACTCATGGGGATCGAGAATCTCTTCGTGGATAAACACACAGGGATCTCGTCCGTCCACCCGGCGAATCAACTCGCCGAGGATCCAGCCAAACGTGGTGGTGCCGTAGCCCAGGTCTGTTCCCGGTTCCCACCACAGCGGCTCGGCCTCCAGGAGTCGCAGCATGTGCTCCCAGTCATACATCATGGGGTTATGGTCGGGCCCCCGCAGCGCCGGCAGGCCTGCGGTATGGTTCATCACCTGGCGCAGGGTGACCTTTGCTTTCCCGCTCCGGGCGAACTCGGGCCAGTAACGGGCCACGGGTGCATCCAGCTCCAGCTTGCCCGCCTCAACCAACATCAGGACGGCCACCGCGACATAGGGTTTTATTACGCAGAAGGTATTGGCCAGCGTATCGCGGGTCCAGGGTTTCGTGCCCGCCTGGTCTGCCATGCCGGCCCACAGGTCGACAACGATCTCTGCGCCTACCTGCACGCACAGGCCGGCCCCACGTTCCTGCGGATCATCGAACATGTCCTCGAAGGCCTGCTTGACCGCTTCAAACTGCTTCGCACATATCCCTTGCGCTTTCATACCTCAACGTCCTCGTATTTGAAGTGCGGCCCTTGATACTTGCCGAACACGGATAATGGTTGTGGAGGAATTCACCCACGAGACCGAGTTTGGGAGTGCTCCATGGAAAAGCGATTTGCTCGTTTGTAGGTGCCGAAGTCATTGAACCTGACACCGGCCTGGGCCATGACTTTATGAGCATAAGGTGCCGTCATCTGACGCAGATAAAACGGGTCTCTCACCACGAAGTGATGGATGCTGTGAGTGCTGCCAAAGTTAAAACAGAACAACTGGAACGGCCACAGCCACCAAGGGTTCATCACCTGGGTTTGTTGTAATGCGTTACGCGGGGCAACATCGCCGTAATAGTGCATATTTGAACTTATAAAGAACAGGCAGAACTGCCGTATCATATTGGGCGCTATAAGAATAACCACTGCGCTATTGACGATATCCATTAATTCCAGCGTCGTAGCTGAACTGTGAACCTCCATCCCGGTAATTGACCCAAGCCAGACATACAGGTGGTAGCCGAGGAACACATACCAGCACCCCCAATACAGAAGCCCGAATGGTGTATTGAGCCGAATGATCTTGCCTAACAATTTTACCTTTTGCCGCCATCCAGGGGCAAACACCGCATTTAGAAAACCAAATACAAATCCGTCCACCAGTTTGAGTAATCGCAGTATTCCCCAAGGACTGCCGCTCGTGGTGATCCAGGCTTCAACATCAGAATCAGTTCCGGACTCCTTATGGTGATGAAAGTGCAGGCCGCGTCTTAGCCACGGACTGGGCATACCCGGGCGTGCCAGCCAGCAGAAGAGCATCATGGCATTATGGGCCAGCGGCTGTTTTCTAAAATAAAGGCGATGAATCAGGTCATGTTCGATTTCATGAATGAACGAAGTCAGCAGCGCATTGACCAGAATACACATCCATGCGGGGATAAAACCCTTTAGATAGAGCCCTCCCGTAATGACCATCCCTATCAGGGAAAACGCCATGACACTCGCGCCCAGAGCATCCTGGTGCTGCAGGATCGGATAACGCTTTCGCAGGTAGTTCCCATGATCGGTAATACTGCGGGTTACCTTATCAATCTTTTCCTGATCGGCAGTTGGGCGATCAATTTCGATGGCGCCTTCCAAGACATTCATCCATTCATCCTCTGATTGCATCGAGAAATTAACAGCCGCGTCAAGCCGGTCATGTCAATTATTTGAGCTGTAAAACAGTAGATACTCATATGGGTTGCTTGAATTGCACGGGGCATTCAAGGAATACGAAATCGACTTTTTTGCGAAAAGCTTGTTAGAATTCCATGCTTCAAAATGATAAGGGAAGTTCAACTCTTTGCAACTGTGTATTTTGGGTGGGTTCAGTGTTACAAGTGCGGTGTAAGGAATTGATGATTTAGTTACAGTTTGTACAAGTATAAAATGACGCTGTACAAGTATTGCCAAGGAGGCACCATGAGATTGCATCGCATCAAATATTTCCGGCGCGCTCTAAAAGAGCCCGAGGGTGGCGTAGAGAAAATAACAAGCGACGATGTATTTGATGCCGTGTTTTGCGATGAGCCGGCAGACAATGCCGCGAATCCTGCAGGCCTGGAAAGGCTACTCCGCTACCTGCAGTGCGGGGATACCGTGGTGGTGGACAGCATGGCAGCGCTGACTTCAAGCACGGAGCAGCTGTGCGCCATCATTCGCCGGTTGATTGAAAAGCAGGTCACGTTGGAGTGTTTGAACGAAAACCTGGTTTTCCGGCATGACTGTCTTGAAGTCGTGGAGTCGATCATTGCGGTAATGGAGCTGATTGCAGAGTTCGAGCGCGCAGCGATGAGGGAAAGACAGGCGGCGGGAATTGCCAGTGCAAAGAATCGTGGGACTTATAGAGGTCGCAAGAAAAAGCTGTCTGACAATCAGGTTGTAAACTTAATTGACCGGGCCACTGCAGGAGAAAGTAGATCCAAATTGGCGCGTGATTTTGAAATCAGTCGGCAGACGCTCTATCGGTACTTGAGATCCAGATAGGGGCTTCTACAGGTGGCACGAGGGAGCGGCTACCAACAAGATCCTACAGTTGAAAAAACCTGTAGGACGGCATGGCGCGAAAGCGGTGGAAGTCTTGCCATCATTGATTTCTTCACTGGCAAGACGACCCACTATCGCGGCCAACGCTCCTGCTCCCTCTATTCAAGGCAGCCTTCAGATGCTGCGGGCAAGCGCTCGAGAAACTCGGCGATCTGCCGGCCACCGCGCAAGTGCACCACGGGCACCGACGGGCCTGCCGCCAACCGCACCGCCTCGATACCTGGCCGGTGGCCGCGATCAAACGTCCACACGTACTTCAGGAATGTCAGGAACTCCCGGTCGAGTTTCTCGGTACAGCCGGCGGGAATATCCGGGCGCGGGCGGTTCAGCGCACTGCGCAGGATCACCCGGGTAAAGCAGGTGAGCCGTGGCGTGTCGAGCCAGATGATCAAATCGGCACGGGGCAGGCGCAGGTCGAACGTGCGCCGCGCATAGTTGCCTTCACACACCCAGCCATCGGCGGCAACGGCGTCGCGCACGCGGGTACGGAACTGCTCGGCGTCGGGCTCGACCCAGCCGGGCGACCAGAACAGGGTGTCCAGGTGCACCACGGGCAGGCCCAGGCGTTGTCCGAGGGCGCGGGCGAGGGTGGATTTCCGCTGCCCGCATTACCGAGAATCACGATGCGTTGCATGAAGGGACGTCCTGTCGCGGGAAAGCCCACAATTGTGCAGGTTTTACATGACCGACAAAAGCCATATGAGGTAGGTTGGGCGCCCCGGAATGGACCCTCTCGACCAAGGAAGCGCCTGTCAATGCCAAATGCCTTTTGCCAAATCAGCGAACGCCTGGACAACCGCCGGTTTATCGTCGCGGGCAACACCCATGGTGTGTCCGGTACAGGCACCGTGTTTCATTACCACGTCGATGAAAACGCCATCTGGGGCACCTACCAGGGCGGCCGGATTCGCATGGGCAATCAAGTCGGGCGCGCCACAGGCCCCGATACCATCGAGTTGCTGTACCAGTGCCTGACCACCGAGGGCGAGATTCTTGCCGGCTGGTCCCGGGGCACGCTAGGCGTGGATGACGCCGGGCGTACCACCCTGGCCTTCGTCTGGGGCTGGTTGTCGGGCGCGACGGGAGGCGGGGAGTCGAGCTACGTCGAACTCGTTGCCGAGTAATCATGCAATTTCGCGCCTACTGGAACCGCTCAACCAGGTAGTCGACAAAACACCGGACCCGCGCCGGCGTGTGGGTACCGCCGAGGAACACGGCATGGATCTCTTCGCCATCGCCTGGATTGAATGCCTCCAGCAGCGGCACCAGCCGACCCGCCTGAATGGCGTCCGCCACGGTCTCGGCGCAGACCCGCGCGATGCCGATGCCCTCGGCCGCCAATTGGCCCTGGGTGTCACCGTTATTGGTTTCGACATGGCCCTTGATCGTCAGTGAATAGTCGTGGCCATCCTTGCGAAACGGCCAGGTGGGCGCCGCACGCTTGAAGTTGAAACCAATGCAGTCGTGATCCAGCAGGTCTTCCGGCACCTGCGGCGTGCCGCGTCGTGCCAGATAGCTCGGCGCAGCAATGATGACCTTGTGGGTGGCGCCCAGCCGGCGGGACGTCAGGCTGCTGTCGGGCAGCGGGCCCAATCGCACTGCGACGTCGGCTTGCCCGGCGGCGATGTCGACCACGGTGTCGGTCAGGTTGATGTCCACCAGGATGTCCGGGTAACGCTGAATGAACTCGCCCAACAACGGGATCACGAAGGTCCTGCCATACAGCAGCGAACTGCTGACCCGCAGGCGCCCGCGGGGTGAACTCTGGTCGGTAATCTGCTGTTCGGTTTCCCGCAGGTCCGTGAGGATCCGCCGGGCGCACGACAGATAGGCGGCGCCCTCCGGGGTCACGGTCAGTGAGCGCGTGGTTCGCAGCAACAGGCGTACGCCCAGCCGGGCTTCCATGCGGTCCAGCACCCGCGCGATGGAGGAGGGGGCAAGGTTCAAGCGACGCGCGGCCGCCGAGAAACTCGCGGTCTCGGCCACGAGGGTAAAGATTTCCAGTTCGTCCGTTATGTCCACGGGAAACTCACTTGTGCGTTTTTCGCAAAGGCCTTGAGCGGCGTAATGGGGTTCACATCGGTTTTTGTCGGGTTCAGTATTGCGTAAAGCAATGTAATACGGAAACTCACCAGGAGAATCCCATGATCTTGCCCTACACCATCAATGTCCCCGACGAACGTCTTGTGGCCATCCGCGACAAAGTCGCCGCCTACGATTGGACCCGGCTTCCCGATTTGGGAGGGTGGAAGTCGGGCGTTGGCGTGCGCGACCTTCAGCGCCTGGTCGCTTACTGGCTGGAATCCTATGATTGGCGCCGGGTCGAAAAACACCTCAACCAACTGCCCAACTTCATCACCGAGATTGAGGGCGAGCACCTGCACTTCGTCCATGTGCGGGGCGACGGTTCCAGGCCGCCGATCCTGCTGCTCCATGGCTGGCCAGGTTCGTACCTGGAATTCGAGGCGCTGCTGGAACCGCTGGCGGCTGACGGACACGATGTGATCGTGCCGTCGCTTCCGGGGTTTGCATTCTCCAGGCCGATCACCGGAGTGATTGGCCCACGTCGGGCGGGCGAACTCATGCATGGGCTGATGGCCCGGCTGTTCGGGCCAACCCGCTTCATCGTTCAGGGCGGTGACTGGGGTTCGGGCATCGCCGGTTGGATGGCCCACGATCGGCCCGAGGCGTTACTGGGGATTCACCTGAACATGGCCGACCTGCTGGCCCAGGGCACCGTTGCGACCACGCCGGAGGAGGAGGCTTTCGTCGCCCGGCGTGACGTGCTGATCGACTGGGAAACCGGCTACAACCACCAGCAGGAAACCCGCCCGCAGACCCTGGGTGTCGCGCTGGCCGACAGCCCGGTGGGGGCCGCGGGATGGATCCTCGAAAAAATCGGCACATGGGCCGATCTGCCCACTACCGCCGATGGCAGCCCGGATCTCTGGGGCACCTTTACCGAGGAGCAACTGCTGACCAACATCATGTTGTATCTCGCGCCATCTTCCATGGTCACCGCGACGTGGATGTATCACGGCAAGCGCCTTGAGGGATCGTCAAAATTCCCGGTCGGCACCCGCATCCAGGTGCCGACCGGATTTGCCGCCTTTCGTGATCCGGTGTTCGTGCCGCCGCCGCGCTCATTTGCCGAAAAGACCTTCAACATCGTGCACTGGAGCGAGATGCCCGCCGGTGGTCACTTCGCGGCCTGGGAGCAGCCGGCGTTGATGCTGGCGGACCTGCGCGCCTTTATCGCTACGGTCTCGGCTTGATCATCAAATCCAGGTTCTGCACGGCGGCACCTGCGGCGCCCTTGCCGAGGTTGTCGAATATCGCCGCCAGCAGGACCTGGCCCGTCTCGTGGTTTTCACACACGATCAAACGCACATCGTCCGTGCCGTTCAGCGCTTGAGGGTCGAGGTAGGTCAACTCCCTCGCAGCCTGCATCGACAGCACCTGTACGTGACGGGTATCGCGGTAGTGCTGCGACAGGCAGGCATGCAACCGCGCGGCGTCCACGCCCGGGGCCAACAGCCGCAGTTGCAGCGGGATGGTTAGCACGATGCCCTGACGGAACGCCCCGTAGGCCGGCACAAACAGCGGCGGCTGCGTCAGCCCGCTTTGCTGCTGAATCTCCGGCACATGCTTGTGTGCCAGTCCCAGCCCATACACCAGGAACGCGGGCGCCTGTGAAGCGTCGGCGCCCTCGTGCTCCTGCACCCCGGCGCGGCCCTTGCCGGAATAGCCCGAGACGGCATGAATGGTCGTCGGGTAGTCCCCGGGCAGCAGCCCGGCCTCAAGCAACGGGCGCAGCAACCCAATCGCACCGGTGGGATAGCAACCGGGATTGCTCACCCGCTGCGCCGTGGCAATGCGTTGCGCCTGTTGCGGGGTCATCTCGGCGAAACCGTAGGTCCAGTCGGGATGAGTGCGGTGTGCCGAACTCGCGTCGATCACCCGCACGGCCGGATTGTGGATGCTGGCGACGGCGTCCCGTGCGGCGTCGTCGGGCAGGCAGAGAATCGCGATATCGCAGGCGTTGATCATCTCGGCGCGCTGCTGCGGGTCCTTGCGGTGTTCAGGGCTGAGGGTGATCAGTTGCAGATCGGTGCGGTCGCGCAGGCGTTGATGGATCTGCAGCCCGGTGGTGCCTTGGTCGCCGTCGATGAATACAAGAGGATTTGCCATGGGATGCACTCGGATAGGAAATCAGGTGTTCCAATCTTCGGCCAGCCGCTAGGATAGGAAAAGTTGAATTTCCAAACGATGAAGTTCAGTTTTTATGAACGAGGATTGACCCATGCGCGAAATCAGCCTGGACCGCCTGCGTACGTTGGTGGCAATTGCCGACCTCGGTTCGTTCGCCGAAGCAGCCCGCATGCTCAACCTGGCGCCACCCACCGTCAGCCTGCATATCGCCGACCTGGAGGCGCGAGTGGGCGGCAAGCTGCTATCGCGTACCCGTGGGCGGGTGCAGCCTTCAGCGATTGGCGAAACCCTGGTGGAGCGCGCGCGCCGCTTGTTGGCGGATGCCGAGCAGGCGCTTGAAGACGTGGAGCGACAGGTGCAGGGGCTGGCGGGGCGGGTGCGCCTGGGAGCCTCAACCGGAGCCATCGCACAGTTGCTGCCGCAAGCCCTGGAAACCTTGAGCCAACATCATCCCGCCATTGATGTGCAGGTGGCGGTGCTCACGTCGCAGGACACATTGAAGAAGCTGGCCGAGGGCGCCCTGGAGATCGGCCTGGTGGCGCTGCCCCAGGCACCGGTGAAGGGCTTGCGGATCGAGCCCTGGCGGCGCGACCCGGTCATGGCATTTTTGCCGGCGCGCCGGGAATGCCCCGAGGTGGTAACACCCGCCTGGCTGGCTGCCCAGCCGTTAATCCTGAATGACAACACCACCCGGCTTTCGCGCCTGACCTCGGAGTGGTTTGCCAATGACGGCTACCAGCCGACGGCGCGTATTCAGCTGAATTACAACGACGCAATCAAAAGCCTGGTGGCCGCCGGTTACGGGGCCACGTTGTTGCCCCATGAAGCGTCCACGCCCTTGCACGACACCCGGATTGTGATGCGGCCGTTGCAACCGTTGCTGTGGCGCCAACTGGGTATCGCCCATCGCGCCGGGGAGGTTGAGCGGCCTACGCAACATGTGTTGGACGTGTTGTGGGGATTGAGTGCGGGGTAGGGCGTTATGGAACGACTCATACGATCAGCCTATGAATACCTTCCCGAATCAGGAATTTACAGAAACCTGAATACCGTTGAAATTAACGGCTTTTGAGCCGCCAATCGGTTTTTCAGGGAGTCTTCACCATGCCATTCACCCACACACAACTCCCCATCGTCGTCGCCGATGTGCCGTTGAACATCGCCGCGATCCACCGCGCGGGTACCCTGGCGCCAATCGTGTTCCTGCATGGCTTTGGCTCGACCAAGGAAGACTACGCCGACATCGTCCAGCAACCTGCCTTCGACGGTCATCCATTTTTGGCTTATGACGCCCCGGGTTGCGGTGAGAGCCATTGCGATGACCTGTCGAAGATCTCCATCCCGTTCCTGCTGCAAACCGCCTTGCAGGTGCTCGAGCATTTCAACATCGAGCGCTTCCATCTGGTAGGCCACTCCATGGGCGGGCTTACCGCGCTGATGTTGGCGCACCAGTTCCCGGGCCGGGTGCTGAGCTTTGTCGATATCGAAGGCAATATCGCCCCGGAAGACTGCTTTCTCAGCCGGCAGATCGTCGACTACCCGGCGGACGATCCCGAGGCGTTTTTCAGCGCCTTTATCGTGCGCACCCGGCAGGCACCGGCCTACGCCAGCGCGCTGTATTCGGCGAGCCTGCGGCACAAGGTGCGTGCCGGGGCGGTGCGGGGGATCTTCCAGTCGATGGTCGAACTGTCGGATAACGCCGACTTGATGGGCAAGTTCCTCGGCCTGGAATGCCCGCGCATGTTCATGTACGGCGAGCAGAATGCCCATTTGTCGTACCTGGCGCATATCCAGGCGCAAGGCGTGCGGTTGGCGCCGATTGCCCGGTGCGGGCACTTCCCGATGTACTCCAACCCGATCGCGATGTGGCAGCAGATTGCGGACTTTCAACACGGCTGATACCCATCGCCAACGATCGGCCAGGCCCGAAAGCACAAGACTTACGCCTCGAAACCCGGATAATGGCGGCCATATTTTGCTCGCTATTCTGGTAATCCCGCATGGAAATCAAGGTCAATTTTCTCGACAACCTTCGACTTGAAGCCAAGTTCGACGACTTCACCGTGGTGGCCGACCAGCCTATTCGCTACAAGGGCGATGGCTCGGCCCCCGGTCCGTTCGATTACTTCCTGGCGTCGTCGGCGTTGTGTGCGGCTTACTTTGTGAAGTTGTACTGCGAAACCCGCAACATCCCTACCGACAATATTCGCCTGTCCCAGAACAACATTGTCGACCCGGAAAACCGCTACAACCAGATCTTCAAGATCCAGGTCGAATTGCCGGCGGACATCTCCGATAAAGACCGCCAGGGCATCCTGCGTTCCATCGACCGCTGCACCGTGAAAAAAGTCGTGCAGGCCGGGCCGGAGTTTGTCATCGAGGAAGTGGAAAACCTGGATGCCGATGCCCAGGCATTGCTGATGCCGAGCGCGGCGTCCGACGCGGGCACCTACATCGCGGGCAAGGACCTGCCGCTGGAAACAACCATCGCCAACATGTCGGCCATTCTCGCGGGCCTGGGCATGAAGATCGAGATCGCTTCGTGGCGCAATATCGTGCCCAACGTATGGTCGCTGCATATCCGCGACGCGCACTCGCCGATGTGCTTTACCAACGGCAAGGGCGCGACCAAGGAAGGCGCATTGGCGTCGGCATTGGGCGAGTTTATCGAGCGGCTGAACTGCAACTTCTTCTACAACGACCAGTTCTGGGGTGAAGACATCGCCAACGCGGCGTTTGTGCATTACCCGGACGAGCGCTGGTTCAAGCCGGGCCGCAAGGACGAACTGCCACCGGAGATACTCGACGCGAATTGCCTGCACATCTACAACCGTGACGGCGAGCTGCGCGGCTCACACCTCTACGACACCAACTCCGGCAACGAAGAGCGCGGCATTGTTTCGCTGCCGTTCGTGCGCCAGTCCGATGGCGAGGTGGTGTATTTCCCGTCCAACCTGATCGAGAACCTGTACCTCAGCAACGGCATGAGTGCCGGTAACACCCTGGCCGAAGCGCAAGTGCAGTGCCTGTCGGAAATCTTCGAACGCGCGGTAAAACGCGAAATCATCGAAGGTGAATTCGCGCTGCCGGATGTACCGCAGGAAGTGCTGGCGAAATTCCCCGGCATCCTGGCCGGTATCCAGGGCCTGGAAGCCCAGGGTTTTCCGGTACTGGTGAAGGATGCGTCCCTGGGCGGTGAATTCCCGGTGATGTGCGTGACGTTGATGAACCCACGCACCGGCGGCGTATTCGCCTCGTTCGGCGCGCACCCCAGCCTGGAAGTGGCGTTGGAGCGCAGCCTCACCGAACTGCTGCAAGGCCGCAGCTTTGAAGGCCTGAACGATCTGCCGCAGCCGACGTTTGAAGGCCATGCGGTGACCGAACCGAACAACTTTGTCGAGCACTTCATCGACTCCAGCGGCGTGGTGTCGTGGCGCTTCTTCAGCTCGAAGTCGGATTACGAGTTCGTCGAATGGGACTTCTCCGGCCAGGGTGAAAACTCCAATGCCGAGGAAGCCGCCACCTTGTTCGGCATCCTCGAAGGCATGGGCAAGGAAGTCTACATGGCGGTGTACGAGCACATCGGCGCGACCGCCTGCCGCATCCTGGTGCCCGACTATTCGGAGATCTACCCGATCGACGACCTGATCTGGGACAACACCAACAAGGCGCTGTTTTTCCGCGAGGACATCCTGAACCTGCATCGCCTCGACGAAGCGGAATTGAAGGGGTTGGTTGAGCGCCTGGTTGAAAGCGAACTGGACGACTACACCGACATCACCACCTTGATCGGCATCGAGTTCGATGACAATACGGCGTGGGGTCAACTGACCATCCTGGAATTGAAGCTGCTGATTTATCTGGCCCTGCAGCAGTTCGAAGAAGCCAAGGAACTGGTGGAGATGTTCCAGCAGTACAACGACAACACCGTCGAGCGCGGCTTGTTCTATCAGGCTGTGAATGCGGTGCTGGAGATGGAGTTGGACGAAGACCTGGAACTGGCGGACTACGAAGTGAATTTCCGCCGGATGTTTGGCAACGAGCGGATGGACGCGGCGATTGGGTCGGTGAATGGCAGTGTGCGGTTCTATGGTTTGACGCCGACGAGCATGAAGCTGGAAGGGCTGGACCGGCACCTGCGGTTGATCGACAGCTACAAGAAGCTGCACGCGGCGCGGGCCAATACGGCCAATTAAAAGCTGACACCGTACCTGTGGTGAGAGGGCTTGTTGTGGCGAGGGGGCTTGTCCCCCGTTGGACTGCGTAGCAGTCCCTCTTTTTTGGGGCCGCTGCGCAGCCCAACGGGGGACAAGCCCCCTCGCCACAGGTCAGTGGTCACTCGGGTTATTCGTCACAACGTCCATCCCAACCCCAGCGCCTTGTGCAACGACGCAAAGTCCTTGAGCAACAGCGCATCCCCGGAAATCCGGCTTTCCTGCGCCTGGTACCGCGTACGTTCCGCGTCCAGCCAATCCAGCGTGCTCGCCGTACCTGCCTTATAACGCTGGCGCGTCAGGTCCGCAGCCCGTACCGCCGAAGATTCCACGTTACGCAGCAGCACCACGTTCTGCCGCTGGTTGCCATACCGCGCCAGGGCCACATCCGCATCACGCAACGCACTCAACACCACGCTTTTGTAATGGGCCAGGGCCTCGTCGCGCCCGGCTTGCGCACCTTTGACACTGGCCGCCACCCGGCCGAAATCCAATGCGTTCCAGGTCAGCCGCGGCAACAGCAGCCAGGTGCCGCTGTCCTTGCGCGCCAGGTGCCCGGGATCGGCCGCCGAGAACGACAAGTCGCCCATCAGGCTGAGCTTGGGAAACCAGTCGGCGGTTTTCTCGCCGATCTGCGCGTTGCTGGAAGCCAGTTGGCGCTCGGCCACCCGGATATCCGGGCGTGCTTTCAGGATCGCCGCCGGGTCTGCAAAGGGTACCTGGCTAGGGATAGCGGGCAGGGCGCGGGGAGTGTTGAGGCTCGCGTCCAACTCGCCCGGTTCCAGGCCGCAGAGCAGGTTCAACTGGTCAATCGCCTCGACGATTGACGCTTGCAGCGGCAGGCGTTGGGCCCGGGTGTTTTCGGCCTGTGTCAGGACCTGCTCCAGTTGCAACTGCGAGGCCACGCCACGGCTGCGTCGCTGCTGGGTCAGGTCCAGCGCCTGTTCCTCAATCTCGACACTGGCGTCCACCAATGCCAGTCGCGCCTGCTGGTCACGCACGTCGGCATAGGTCTGCACCACCTCGGCTGCCAGTTGCACCTGGGCATCGGCCAGTTGCGCCTGCGAGGCGTCGTTCTCCGCCTGGGCCGCCTCGATTGCACGCCGGGTGCCGCCGAACAGGTCGGCCTCCCAGCTGGCATCAAAGCCGGCGAGGTAAAGGCTCAATGGCCCGCGACCACCGCCACTGCTGCCACCCAGCGCCGAGGTGTCGGGGGAGCGCAGCTTCAGCATCGCTGCATCGCCGGTGATCTTGGGCAGGGCGTTGGCGTTGGCGCCACTCAGACTGGCTCGCGATTGCTTGAGGCGCGCCTGGGCGGTCGCCATGTCCGGACTGTTTTGCAGGGCCTGGGCCACCAATTGGTTGAGCTGCGGATCGCCCAGGGCTTGCCACCACTGGGCGACCGCGGGTGCGCGCGGCAGGCCTATGTCGGCGTGGGGCAAGCGCCCGGCCGCGAGGGTCTTTGGTGAGGCATCCGGCGCACCCTGGTAGTCCGGCCCCACGGTACACGCCGTCAGCAGGCCGACGGTGAAGAGCAAGGGAAGTGAGCGATAAATCATGTTCGTTGGCCTGCCTGCGCCGCGCGCTTTTTCAGGATGAAGATCAGGGGAAGGCACGCCAGCATGGCGAGTCCCAGCACGTAGAACGCGTCGTTGTAGGCCATCACCGCCGCTTGTTGGGCGATGTCGTTGGCCAGATGACTGAGGGCCTGCAGCGAGGCGGTGGACGGGTCGCCGGTTTGCGCCAGGTAGCTGGCGGTATCGCTCGCCATTTGATCCTGGGTCAACTGGGTGTTGGCCTGGATGCCTTCGCGCAACATGTCGTCGTGGAAGTGGCTGCGCCGGTCCATCAGTACGCCGAGCAGCGCAAGCCCCAAGGTACCGCCGAGGTTGCGTGACATGTTGTAGAGCCCGGCCGCGTCACCCGCATCGCGGGTTTCCACCGAGCGCATCGACAGTTGGCTGAGGGGCATCATCACCAGGATCTGCCCGAAGCCCCGCAGGATCTGCGACCAGTAGAAATCATGGCCGACACTCTGGGCGGTGAGCTGGGTGTCGAGAAAACAGCTGGCCCAGTACATCAACAAACCCACGCCGACCATCATCCGCAGGTCCAGGCGGCCAAGCATTCGCGGCAGGATCGGCATCAGCAGGAACGCCGGAATCCCCGACAGCAACATGATCGAACCCGACTGTTGCGCGTTATAGCCCGACAGGATGCCGAGGAACTGCGGCACCAGGTACGCCGTGCCATACAGCCCGGCGCCGACCGCCGTGGCGATCAGCAGCACGCTGCCAAAGCTGCGGTTGAGCACCAGTTGCAGGCGCAGGATCGGCGTACTCGAGCGGACTTGCCCGACGGCAATCAGGAAGAAGCCGATCACCATCGTGATGCTCAACCAGATGATCAACTGCGAGTCGAACCAGTGTTCGCGCTGGCCTTCTTCCAGCACCACGGTGAGCGAACTCAGGCCCATGGCCAGGCCAATGATGCCCAGCCAGTCGGCCTTGATGAATTGCTGGAGGTTCATGCGGTCGCTGGGCAGGCCGGTGATCAGCAAGGTGATCAAGGTAATGCTGACGGGCAAGTTGATGAAGAAGCACCAGCGCCAGTTGATATTTTCCGTGAGCCAGCCGCCAATCACCGGGCCCAGCAGCGGGCCGAGGATCACCGTCATGCCGAACATCGTGGTGCCGATTGCCAACTGATGGGCAGGCAGGCGGGTGCGTACGATGGTCTGTGCGGTCGGGATCATCGCGCCGCCGGCAAAACCCTGGCCGATACGCCCGGCGATCATCGCGCCGAGGCTTGAGGAGAGCCCGCAGAACATCGAGAAAAACGTGAACATCAACGCGGTGCCGATCAGGAACCGGCGCAGGCCGAATACCCGGGTCAGCCAGGCGGCGAGGGGAATCATGACGATTTCCGACATCAGGTAACCGGTGGCGATCCACGTGCCCTCGGTACCGGTCGCGCCGATCTGGCCCTGGATCTGCGGCAGCGCCGAGTTGGTGATCGAGATGTCCAGGGTCGCCAGCAAGGCGCCCAGCGAGCCGGCGGCGACTGCGATCCAGTCGGTCAGCGAAGCGTTGCGCGGTTTGTCCGCGGGCACTTCGGTCAAGATGGCTTCAGCCATGGTTGGCGTCTGCCTTGTGGGTGCGGGTGTCGACTTCCACGGTGGCGGACAAGCCGGGCACCAGTGCCTGGCGCGCGTCGTCATCCGGTACATCCAGGGAAATCCGCACCGGCACCCGCTGCACGATCTTGGTGAAGTTGCCGGTGGCGTTGGACGGCGGCAGCAACGCGAACTGTGCGCCGGTGCCTGGAGACAGGCTGTCGATATGGCCCTGAATATCATGGCCTGGCAGTGCGTCCACATGCACGGTGACGGTCTGCCCGGCGCGCATCTCGCCGATCTGGGTTTCCTTGTAGTTGGCGGTCAGGTAGATCGCGCTCACCGGCACCACGGTCAACAAGCGTGTGCCTGGCTGCACGTATTGGCCGACGCGTACACCGCGATCAGCGACGCGGCCATCGAGCGGGCTGCGAATCACCGCGTCGTCCACATCCAGCTGGCTCTGGGCTTCGCTGGCCTTGGCCACGCCGAGTTGCGCCTGGGCTTGCTTGAGCTGGGCTTCGAGGGTGCCGTAGCGGGTCTGGCTGGAGCGCAACGCGGCCTGCTTGGCGGCCACGGTGCTGCGGGCCTGGGCGAGTTGGTTGTTGAGCTGCGCCAGGCGTTCTTCCGGCTCGGCCCCGGAACGCGCCAGCGGCGCATAACGTGCGACTTCGGTTTGCGCGTGCTGGGCGTCGGCCTGGGCGCCTTGCAGTTGGGCGCGGGCTTCGGCGATGGTCGAGTCCTGTTGCACGAGGTCGGCCTGGGCCTTGGCAAAGTCGGCCTCGCGGGCCGCAATCGTCGCCGAGGCTTCGTCACTGACTGCCTGGTATTTGCGCGCATCCAGGCGCACCAGCACGTCGCCACGCTTCACGTTCTGGTTGTCGGCCACCAGCACCTCGGCGACGTAGCCGTTGATTTTCGGCGCCACGCTGATGCTGTCGGCTTGCAGATAGGCGTCGTCGGTGGTCTCGATAAAGCGCCCGGTGAGCCACCACCAGGCGCCCCACGCCAGCCCGGCCAACAGCGCCACGCCGGCGAGTGACAGTAGAATCCGTCGGGCTTTGCCACGTTGGCCGTTGACGGTGGTTTCAGGAATGACCTGAGGAGAGGGAGGTGCAGCGGACATCAAGTCACTCCAGTTTTATATCAGTTGGAATAAATTCGTTTTTTCGCGAATTTTTGTCAACTGGTATATTTTGGTTACGTTAAAAAAATGGAGTGGCACATGGCACGACACAAACCGGCCGCCGAAGGGGGTTATCAGCGGGGTGAAGAAACCCGCGCACGCATTATCGAGGCGGCTGTCGAGGTATTTGGCGAGCGTGGCTACGACGGCGCGTCCACGCGAGACATCGCGAATGCTGCCGGCGTCAATGCGCCCGCGATCCAGTACTACTTCGATGGCAAGGAAGGCGTGTACCTGGAATGCGTCGAGCACTTGATCGCGCTGTTGTGGCAGAAGATGGCGCCCACCGTTGAAGCCGCAGAAGGTGCGCTGGCCGATCCCGGGGTCGACGATCAGAGGTTGATCGAAGCCTCACTGGGCATTCTCGGCGCGGTGGTTTCAACGATCCAGGACAGTCCCCAGACCACCGCGTGGCGAGCGTTTCTTGATCGCCATCAAGCCGGGCTCTGCCCTGAAAGCGCGACCATGGCGTTCGAGGAACGCTTCAAGGCGCGCATCGCCAACGTGATCCGCCTGCTGATCGCGCGCGTTGCCGGCCTTGCCGTCGACGACGAGCGCACGGTGATCCACTCGATGGCGCTGTTCACCCAGGGCCTGGCGTTTCGGGTGCAGAAACCCAAGCTGCTCTCCGCCTTGAACTGGACCGAAGTGAGCCAGAAGGAAATGGAACTGGTGCGGGATGTGGTGCTGATGCAGGCGCGGTTTACCCTGGAAGGCCTGGTACGGCATCGGGACCGGCGCTGACTTCAGCGCTTGCTGAAGGCCAGCCGGGCCGCGAACAGCACGAATATCATGCCGGTGGTGCGGTCCATCCACTTGATCACCTTTTCACGCCGCAGCATGCCGGCCAATGGCTGCGTGGCACCGATCAGTATCAGTGACCAGGCCAGGCTGATCACCACGTGGATGCTCACCAGCCCGAACGTCCACGCCACCAGCGGATGCCCCTGGGGAATGAACTGCGGCAGGAAAGACACGTAGAAAATCCCGATCTTGGGGTTGAGCACGTTGCCCATCATGCCTTTCAGGAACCAGTTGGCACCGGGTTTTCCATCGGCCTCGACGGACGCCAGCGAACTGCGCGGGCGCACCAGCATGTTCAAGCCCAGCCACGCCAGGTAAGCCGCGCCGCAGTACTTCAAGACGTTGAAAGCCACCTCGGACACGGCAATCAACGCGCCCAGCCCAAAGGCCACCGCCGCGCCCCACAGCAAGCAGCCCGCGTTGATACCCAGGGTGGCGCGCAACGCTTGTTGCTTGCCTTCGACCGTTGCGGTGCGCAGCACCAGGGCCGTGTCCAACCCTGGGGTCAGCGTCAGCAACGTGGCGGCGAAGGTAAAGGCGAGCAGGTTATCGGTGATGGACATGGTTATTTACCTGAAATCAGAAACTCTCAAGACTGGCGTTGATACCGGCAACACGCGCCAGCTCGATGGTTGCCTCGACCTGTTCAGCATCGATGATAAAGCCCTGGAAATCGTCATCTCCCGAGTCCAGATGAACGTAACGCTTGCCGAACCGAGCCAGCCATTGGTCGAAACGGTCCAGCACCTCAGCCATTGATGACCTGCATACGTTGTGTTCATCGTTCGTGGGGCAGATTACGGTCATGGGCGCGCGGCTGTCGATATTTAATCAAGAGCGTTGTGGTTTTCTGGAAAGGCTCATGACGCATTACACCGTCACGCCACGCGATTGCGCCCCGACGACTTGGCCCGATACAACTGCTGATCCGCACGCTTGATCAGCACTGTGGTGTCGCTGTCCGACGCTTCAACGAGCCCGACGCCAATACTCACCGTGACCTGCCCAGCGGTCTCGAAATACGCTCCGGCAATTGCCGCGCGAATCTTCTCGGCCACCACATCCGGGCTGTCCGGCGCTTCGATTTCCGGCAACAGCACCGCAAACTCTTCACCGCCGTAACGGGCGACGAAGTCAGTGGCGCGGGTGGCGTCCTGAATCAACTGCGCGAGCTGGCGCAGTACATCGTCCCCGACGGCATGCCCATGGGTATCGTTGATCCGCTTGAAATGATCAACGTCGATCAGCAGCAAGGCAAATGCGCGCCCGCTGCGCTGGAACAGCAGGCTGTACTCCGCCAGTTTTTCATCGAAGCGCCGACGGTTGTAGACGCCGGTCAGGGCGTCATGGCTGGCCAGGTTCAACAGCTCGGCATTGGCCTGGGTGAGGGCGGCAGTACGCTGGGCGACGGTGGCTTCCAGGGACGCATTGGTGTCCTGCAGTTCGCGCTCTTTGCCAAGCAGCGATTGGGTCATGCCCTTGATGGAGCGCCCGAGCTGGGCGATTTCCAGTACGAAATGGTCTTGAGGGAAATACGCGCCAGGCTGTTGGTTTTGGACCTGCTTGGCTGAACGCGCGAGTTCTTCGATGGGCCGGCTGAGGTACGACGCCAGGTAATACGCCACGAAGCCGAAAATCACCGCGGCAATGACGCCCAACAGCAGCAGTTTGTAGAGCAATACGCGGGCAGGGTGCAGGGCGATTTCCAGCGGCTGGCGCATCACGATGTACCAGGTCAGGCTGGAATTCGACGGGCTGGGCACCGCCACGGCGCTGGTCACGTAGCCGTTGTCGACCGACCAGCCGGTGTCATTGGCCAGGCGGTCCTGGGGCAGTTGCTGGCCGGCCAGTTGTTCCGGGTAGAGCACCTTGCCGTCGTTGTCGATGATCAGCGCCTCGATGTCCGGCGTATTGCCTTTGGCCGCTTCGACAATTTGTGTCACCCACGTCCAATGGGCGTGAGCCCCCAGTACGCCGATCACCTGGCCCCCGGCATTGCGAATCGGTGCGGCAAAGTCGATGAAGCGCCAGGGCTCACCGTTGGAGCCCGGCAGCAGCTTGGCAAGCAGTACCGCCTCGTGGGGATCGCCGGTGTAGTTGCCCTGCAAACCGGCCTGGAACCAGGGCCGTGCCGTTACGGATTGGTCGACCAGCAGCCCATTCACCGCCTGGCGCACACGCCCGTCTGTGTCGGCGACGCCCATCCACGCGTACTCGGCGCGGGACTGGGTGCGTTGTTCCATGGAGGTCAGTATGTCCGGATCGTCCAGGTTGCCCCGTCTGAACAGCGGTGCGCGGCTGAGCAGCGACACTTCGAGCTGGCGTTCACGCAGCTGCACCGCCAATAGCGCGGCGGTGGAGCGGGCAGTGCTCAACAAGGCATTGCCACTGGCCAGTTTCAGTTGCTCGGTAGCGATGTGCCCAACGTAGAACCCTACGCTCACCAGGGTGAGCAGCGACAAACCGGCAAACCAGAGGGTCAGGTGACTACGCAGGCTGGCTTTGATCATTGGGGGCTATCTGAAAGGAGTGTGACTACATGGTAGTCGTACCATTCGGATAGTTGCCATAGCCTGATGATTTATACGCGCATTGATTTCCCACCTGCTTTCCCATGACGGCCATGCCAGAATATGGCGCTTAGCCACTTAGGGAACTCAAGGATGAAAACGCTGTGTGCTGCGCTGTTGTTGACGGTTGTAACCGGTCTGGCCCAGGCCAATGAGGTTCGGATCGGCTTCCAGGAAATAGTGATTCCCGACGCGGAGCACGGCAGGCCGTTGCAGGTGGCGGTGTGGTACCCGACCCATGCTTCCGGCACACCAGAACTGATTGCTGACAATCCGGTGTTTGTCGGCGCGCCGGCCTTGAAGGACGCCGCACCGGCCGCCGGCGAGCATCCGTTGGTGGTGATCTCCCACGGCATCTTCGGCAACTGGATCAACCAGTCCTGGCTCGCCAGTGCGTTGGCCGGGCAGGGTTATATCGTCGCCTCGCCCAACCACCCCGGCACCACCAGCAAGGACCGCACACAGCCGGCCGCTTCCGAGCTGTGGAAACGGCCCCTCGATATCCATCGGGTGATTGATGCCGTGATTGCCCAGCCGAAACGCTTCGGCGCGGTGGCCCAACGCAAGATCGCCGTCGTCGGCCACTCCCTCGGTGGCTGGACCGCACTCGAAGTCGGCGGTGCCCGCTTTGATCCGCAGCGCTTTACCGAGGACTGCAAGTTGCATCCGGAAATTGCCCCTTGCAAGGCCTACGAACAACTTGAGGTTGGTCGCACCGAGCAGGCGAGGCAGCGACTGGCCGGTGACTTGAGCGACCCGCGCGTGGCGGCCATTGTTTCCCTGGACCTGGGATTCGCCCGCGGCTTCAGCGATGCCAGCCTCGCGGCGCTGAACCGCCCCACGCTGGTGATTGCGGCGGGCACACCGTCGCCGGAATTGCCCGCCGCACTCGAGTCGGCCGACTTGGCCAAGCGCCTGCCGCAGAAGACTTCACGCTACGTGGAAATCAGCGACGCCACGCACTTCAGCTTCCTGCCCATCTGCAAGCCGGGCGCGGTGGAGCGGATTGAACAGAGCGACCCCGGCGAAGGCTTCATTTGCCTGGATGCCAAGGGTGCTCGTCCCAAGCCGCAGATCCAGCAGCAGGTACTCAGCTTGATCAGTGAGTTTCTGCAGCAGTCCCTACACTAGCCGTCAGATATCTTCGGACAACACACAGCCTGTGGCGAGGGAGCTTGCTCCCGCTGGGCTGCGAAGCGCCTCCAACGACAGGACCGCTACGCAGTCCAACGGGAGCAAGCTCCCTCGCCACAATGGTATTTGCATTGGATCACTTCCCCACCCGCCCCGGAATGGCCACCCGACTTGTCGCCTTCACCTCCCGCAACGCCAGGCTCGACTGAATCGACGCAATCCCCAATTGCCGCCGCAACACGCTCTCTACAAAATCGCTGTAGGCATCCAGATCCTCCGCCAGCACCTGCAGCAGATAATCCGCATCCCCGGTGATCTTGTGGCAGGACTGCACCTGCGGCAGCTCCTTGATCACGGCCTCAAAGTCTTCTGGCGTATGGTCGGAATGCACGGCAAACCGCACATGCACAAACGCCATGATCTCCAGGCCCAGCATCTTGCGATCGAGGTTGGCCTGGTAGTCCTTGATCACGCCTTCTTCCTCCAGCCGCTTGCGCCGTCGCCAGCATGGAGTGAGGCTCAGTGACAGCCGCTCGCTGAGTTCGGCGTTGGAAATACTCGCGTCTTCCTGCAGCAAGGCGAGGATGGCGAGATCGGTGTCGTCAAGTGCGACCTGTCTGGTTTTATTTTTCTTCATGGCGGCTCTTTGGGGTAAAAATTCCCGATTACGCTAGCATCGGCGCACGTAAAAGCAAAGAAAGCCCACCGCAGCCAGAACAAAATAATCACCTGTCTTTCACGGGTGGATGTCTTTCATGTTGACTGTTTTCAGCGACTCTCATCGTTTGCACCATGGCACCGAACTCAAGGATGGCGTGCTCAAGCCGTCCTTCGAACAACCCAGCCGCGCCGACACGGTGCGTGATCGGGTCAAGCACGTTGGGCTGGGCGATATCATCGTGCCGCGCACGTTCGACCGGGCCTGTTACGTCAATGCCCACAGCGAACGCTACGTGTCCTTCCTGGAAACTGCCTGGGCCGAATGGACGGCGATTGGCCGTGCCCATGACGCCTTGCCGCTGGTGTGGCCGGTGCGGGACCTGGCCAATGAGCAGGTGCCGGAATTCATCGACGGCAAGCTCGGGTTTTTCGCGATGGATGCCGGTTCACCGATCACCAGCACCACCTGGGAAGCGGTGAAGACCAGCGCCGATATCGCACTCACCGGCCTGGCATTGATTGATGAAGGCCACGACAGCGCCTTCGCCCTGTGCCGGCCACCGGGCCACCATGCGGCGCGGGAATACATGGGCGGTTATTGCTACCTGAATAACGCAGCCATTGCCGCGCAACAGGCGATCACCCAAGGTGCCAAACGGGTCGCGGTGCTGGACGTGGATTTCCACCACGGCAACGGCACGCAGAACATCTTCTATGATCGCAATGACGTGATGTTCGTCTCGCTGCATGGCGATCCGTCGGTGTCGTATCCCTACTATTCGGGCTTCAGTGCCGAGCGCGGTGCCGGGGCGGGCGAGGGGTTCAACCTGAACTACCCGCTGGCGAAAAACACTGGGTGGAGCACCTACAAAGAAGCGTTGCTCGACGCCTGCAATCAACTCAGAACGTTCTCGCCGCAAGTGCTGGTGATTTCCCTCGGCGTCGACACCTTCAAGGACGATCCCATCAGTCATTTCCTGCTGGAAAGCCGCGACTTCCTCGGCATCGGCGAGATCATCGCCAGCGTCGGCGTGCCCACGCTGTTTGTGATGGAAGGCGGCTACATGGTCGATGAAATCGGCATCAACGCGGTCAACGTGCTGCACGGTTTCGAGAACAAACACGCCTGACCCCGATGCCATTCCAACAATAAACAACGCCTGACTTTTTTCTGCCAAAACTCAAAAACATAACAAGAGGTTTTGTGATGAAAACAACCGTGCCCGGGCTGATTGAAAAGCCCGCTTTGCAACGCACCCTCAACAACCGCCATATCCAACTGATGGCCATGGGCGGTGCGATCGGCACCGGCCTGTTCATGGGGTCGGGCAAGATCATCGCGCTGTCCGGCACCTCGATCATCCTGATCTACATGATCATCGGGCTGTTTGTGTATTTCGTGATGCGCGCCATGGGTGAGCTGCTGCTGTCCAACCTGAACTTCAAGAGCTTCGCCGACTTTGCCGGTGCCTACCTGGGGCCGCGTGCGGCGTTTTTTCTTGGCTGGTCGTACTGGCTGAGCTGGAGCGTGGCGGTGGTGGGGGATGCGGTGGTGGTCGGGGGCTTTTTCCAGTACTGGTTCCCGCACGTGCCGGCCTGGATACCGGCGATTGCAATGCTGCTGACCCTGTTTGCCTTGAATGTGCTGACGGTGCGGCTGTTCGGCGAGGTGGAGTTCTGGTTTGCGATCATCAAGATCATCGCCGTGGTGACCCTGATCAGTGTGAGTGTGGTGTTGATTGCCAGCTCGTTTGTGTCGCCCACCGGCGTCACGGCTTCCCTGAATCATTTGCTGGATAAACAGGCGGCGTTTCCCAATGGCGTGTTCGGCTTCTTTGCCGGGTTCCAGATGGCGATCTTCTCGTTTGCCGGTACCGAGTTGATCGGCACGGCGGCGGCCGAAACCCGTTCGCCGGAGAAGACGCTGCCCAAGGCAATCAACTCGATTCCGCTGCGGATCATCCTGTTCTACGTGCTGGCCTTGGCCTGCATCATTGCGGTGACATCCTGGGAGCAGGTGTCGCCCAGCAAGAGCCCCTTTGTCGAGCTGTTCCTGGTGGCCGGCTTTCCCGCCGCCGCCGGGATTGTGAATTTCGTGGTACTGACCTCAGCGGCTTCTTCGGCCAACAGCGGGGTGTTTTCGGCGAGTCGCATGTTGTTCGGCCTGGCGGACCTGGGAGACGCACCCGGGATATTCCGACGACTGTCGAAAAACAGCGTGCCGTTTATCAGCCTGGCGTTTACCACCTTCCTGATGCTGCTGGGCTTGTTGCTGCTGTTTATAGTCCCGGAAGTGATGACGGCCTTTACCATCGTCTCCACCGTTTCGGCGATCCTGGTGATCTTTACCTGGTCGACCATCCTGGCGTCCTACATCGCCTATCGGAAAAAGTGCCCGGAGCTACATGAAAAATCCCTCTACAAAATGCCCGGTGGCGTGCCGTTGGCGTGGGTTTCACTTGGCTTCATGGCGTTCGTACTTTGCCTGCTGGCACTTCGCCCAGATACCCGCCTGGCCCTTTGCGTGATGCCTGCATGGTTTATGTGGCTGGCGGTTGCCTACCATTTCTCGCATTTTCGCCACCGACTCCAGCCTGATCAACGCACGGCGCAGTAGCGGTTGTCGTACAACCGCAGGCCATTCAACCCTCGAAAAAGGCCGGCTTGTACGGCCTTTTCATGACGGTTTTTTCATCGGTACATGACAAAAATTTCACAATCTGCGCCATCGGCCCCATGCCACAATCCGCAGCGTTTGCAGGGCCGCAACGGTATTCGCTCGAAGGACAGTAAAAAAATAATGTTCACAGGGGCGCAGTAAATGAAACTCTCTACATTAGCGTTGGCCATCACGGCGGCTGTCCTTGCACAACACGCCAGCGCAGACGGCTTTGGTCTTGGCTCACTCGGCACGGGTGACGGCCATAGCGGCTTCCTCGAAGACAGTCATTCTTCGATCAGTTCGCGCACCATGTACTACAACGCCGACGTTCACTCCGGCACGGCGAACGACCTGCGGGAAGCGGCTCAAGTACTGCGTTTCGACTATAAATCCGGTTACACCCAGGGCACCGTCGGCGTAGGTTTCGACGTGATGGCTTTCGGCGCGTTGCGCCTGGACGGTGGCGATGGCCACGCAGCGGGCAATGGCCTGTCGGGTAACGGCAACAGCTTCTTCCCGGTGAAGAACAACGGCACCGAGCCTGCTGACAGCTTCGGTCGCGCAGCCGGCAACGTTAAATTCCGTATTTCCCAGACTGAATTGCACGTGGGCGGTGGCCTGGCACCGATCCTGCCGATCCTGGTGTCCAACGACAGCCGTGCCGCACCGCAGACCTTTGACGGCGGCATCCTGACTTCCAAGGACATTCCCAACGTCACCTTCACCGGCGGCGAGCTGAACAAGGCTGAAGGTCGTGCATCGAGCAACTCCACGGGCTTGAGCGTGGCCGGTGCCACTCGCGACAGCGACAGCTTCCGTTTCGGTGGTGTCGACTACCAGCCGTTTGGTTCTTCTGACAACGTCATCGCTAAAAACCTGACGTTGCAGTACTACTACGCCAACCTGGAAGACTTCTACAAACAGAACTATTTCGGCCTGGTCCACGTATTGCCGTTGGGCAATGACCAGTCGTTCAAGACTGACCTGCGTTATTTCGACAGCACCAGCGACGGCAAAAACGGTTCGGCCGGCTATGCGTTCAACAACAACGGCGGCTATGCCAAGCACGCCGGTGAAGTCGACAACAAAACCTACAGTGCTGCCTTCACCTATCAGTTGGGCGGCAGCCAGTTGATGCTCGGCCATATCGGCGTGAGTGATGACGGTGGCTTCGTCTGGGTCAACCAGGGCAGCATCGCCGATCCAACCGCCCAAGGCGCGGCCGGTTCCGACTTCTACCTGTTCACCGACGCGGTGGTTGGCCAGTTCTCCCGTGCGGGCGAGCAGGTCAATTTCGGTCAGTACCTGTATGACTTCAGAACCCTGGTGCCGGGCCTGAAAGCCTCGATTGCCTACCTGAACGGCAGCGACATCAAGGCCAAGGTTGCCGGTGGCAGCGATCAGTCGGAACGCGAAACCGATTTCCGTCTTGATTACGTCGTGCAGGAAGGCCCGCTGAAAGGCTTCGGTACTACGTTCCGTACCGGCAGCTACCACGGCCATAACACCGGCACCGCCGACCAGGATCAGACTCGCCTGATCTTCAACTACACCTACGCGCTGTTTTAATCAGTCGTCGGTAACTGCTCCAGATGAAGGCCGCCCATTGGGCGGCCTTCTTTATTGGCGTGGGGTTCCAGGCAGAGCGGGGCGCTATAGTTGTTTTTACACAACGCAACGTTTAATCATGCGCGGCAATTCCTAACCTATAAGTCAAGAAAAGGACCGTTCCCATGAAAGTCAGTGCACGCAACGTATTCAAAGGCCAGGTCAGCCAGGTCCAGGACGGCGCGGTCAATGCCGAAGTGGTGTTGACCCTGCCCGGTGGCGAGCAGTTGGTGGCGGTGGTGACCCTGGAAAGCATCCGCAACCTGGGCATTGCCGTAGGCAAGGAAGCGGTCGCGCTGATCAAGGCGCCGTGGGTGATGTTGATGACCGAATCCAGCGACATCCGCCTGTCGGCCCGCAACTGCCTGGAAGGCAAGGTGCTGAGCGTGAATGACGGCGCGGTGAATGCGGAAGTGGTGATCGAGTTGGCGGGTGGTTCGAAGGTGTTTTCCATCGTGACCCGCGACGCGGTGGCCGAGCTGGGGTTGAAGCCGGGCGTGAGCGCCACGGCGGTGATCAAGGCGTCCCATATCATTCTGGGCGTTCCGGCCTGATAAAACCCCACACAACGTAGCAGCTGTCGAGCCCAAGCGAGGCAGCTGCTACGGGATGCCCGGTTGCCGCGGCGTTTGTTGTTGAAAAAGGCTATTGCGCTAAGGCGCCAGCCGGGTGAACACATAATCATGGTTCTTCACCAGCGCCTGATGGCAGGCAAAGCACGTCTCATGCTGCGCCTGGTCCACCGGCTTGCCATTGATGAACCGTCCAAAGCCCCAGCCTCCGGTCGCTGCGTATTTCTTCGAGTCCTTGACCATGAACTGCACGGTGGTCGCCGCACCGGGAATCGACGCGGTCTTGAACTCCGGCGATTGCACGTGCTTCCAGGCCAGTTTCGCCAGCACGGTGCCGTCGGGGAAGGGCAGCGTGCCGTCGCGGTACGCCTTGAGCGCCACTTTATTGCCCAGCACCACCCGCAGTTCATTCAGCGGGTCGGCTTCCTGTGCCGGCGCGATCAGCTCCCATTGGCGGTAGCCGTCGGGAATGGTCACGCCGTAGATCGGCGAAGGCTCGCTGGTAGCCGGGCCGCCAAAGGCGAACCCGGTAGCGGTGGCCACCACGGCAGCTGTTGCAGCGACGAGTGCAGCAAGATGCAGGCGCTTCATCACAGGTGGTCCGCATCGATCACTGCCTTGGCAAAGGCTTGCGGTGCTTCCTGCGGCAGGTTGTGGCCGATGCCGCCGCTGATCAGGCGGTATTCGTACTTGCCGGTAAAGCGTTTGGCATAGTCCTCTGCGGCCGGGTGCGGCGCGCCGTTGGCGTCGCCTTCCATGGTGATGGTGGGCACGTTGATGGACGGGGCGGTGGCGAGTTTCTGCTCCAGCGCAGCGTATTTTTTCTCGCCCTGGACCAGCCCCAGGCGCCAGCGGTAGTTGAAGATCGATACGGCGACGTGGTCGGGGTTGTCCAGGCCCTTGGCGCTGCGGTCGAAGGTGGCGTCGTCGAATGCCCATTTTGGCGAGGCGATTTGCCAGATCAACTTGGCAAAGTCGTGGGTGTTTTTCGCATAGCCGGCGGCGCCGCGATCGGTGGCGAAGTAGAACTGGTACCACCATTGCAACTCGGCCTTGGGCGGCAATGGGTTCTTGCCCGCGGCCTGGTTGCCGATCAGGTAGCCGCTGACCGATACCAGCGCCTTGACCCGCTCAGGCCACAACGCCGAGACGATGTCGGCGGTGCGCGCCCCCCAGTCATAGCCGCCGAGCACGGCCTGCTTGATCTTCAGCGCGTCCATGAAGTCGATCAGGTCGACGGCGAGGGCGGCCGGCTGGCCGTTGCGCAGGGTCTTTGCCGACAGGAAATGGGTATCGCCATAGCCGCGGGCGTAAGGCACCAGCACCCGGTAGCCCTGGGCAGCCAGCAGCGGCGCTACCTCGGAGTAGCTGTCAATGTCGTAGGGCCAGCCATGCAACAGGATCACCACCGGGCCATCGGCCGGGCCGACTTCGGCGTAGGCCACATCCAGCAAGCCGGCTTTCACATGCTTCAACGGGCCGAGCGCGCTGTGGGCAGTTGCGCTGGCAGCCGCCGGTGCTTGCGCGTCCTGTGCACTGGCGACGCCGAGGGCACCGAACTGCAACAGCGCAAAGGCCAGCAGCGACGCGCCCATCAGGCGGCGGGGTGGGGTGTTCAACTGTGTGTGCATGGTGAGTCTCCGGCGGCGGGTGGTGTGCCTGGCTCACAGTTGAACGTAGTTGTGTATCCCGTCTGTTTCGAGAAAGCGGTTGGGTTAAAGGTTTTGTATCGCAGCGGTGTTTGGACACACTGCGATACAAAGGTCAGAGGGCCCGCCGGGCCACATACACCAGGCTCGGCGCCTGACCGGGTACATCGTCCAGCTCATCGATGTACTGCATGCCGATTTTCTCCAGCACCTTGATCGACGCTGTATGCGCCGGACGCACCACGCCGTACACCTGCGGCTGGTCCAGTTCGACAAAGGCAAACTGCAACGCCGCCCTGGCAATCTCGGTTGCAAAGCCCTGGCCCCAGGCGCTGACCGCAAAGCGGTAGCCCAGGTTGATCCGCTCAACGTCGTTGTAGGGGTACAAGGTGATGCCACCAAAGCCGATCACGCGGTCCGGCGCCTCTTGTGTGGCAATCGCCCATTGGCCGAAACCATGTTCTGTCCAGTGCAGCAGCCAGCGAGCCAGGGCGGCCTCGGCTTGGCCCAGGTCCGTCAACGGGCCGGCCGGGTTGTAGCGGTTGGTCTCGGGATCGCCATAAATGGCAAATACACTGGCCACATCGTCGGCCGCTGCGGGCCTGAGAATCAGGCGTTCGGTGGTAATCGGGTGGGTATTCATGGGTGGACTCTGATCCTTGGAGCGAGCGAGAAGGTGTTCACCTATATTTATCCTGCTTTCGGCGCTCTAGCACGCTTGATTCAGTTGTTAGGGCTACTGGCAGGATGCCACAATGGCACTTTGTCGCGGCAGTAAGATCAGGCGGACCAAATGAATGGCCTTGGGCGTGGGCAGGACCAGGATTGCTTCATCGAGGAGCAGGTACGAACAGATCGATTGCACCAGCTGTTTCGCCAGTCATTCTCTGCAGTGTTCGGCAGTTATATGGCGGCCGCCATGCTGTGCTGGCTGTGCTGGGAACGTTTTGATCACCGGGTAATGCTGGTCTGGCTGGTGGTATTGGCGGGGACGTCGTTGCTGCGGGTGTGGATGTTCTTGGACTGGTTTCGCTGCCCCAACAGTGAACGCACCCCCGCGCGCTGGGAGCGGCGCTACTGGGTAACGCTGATGTTGTCGGCCGGGGTCTGGGGCATCGGCGCATTCGCCCTGATGCCCACCGACGACCGCCTGTCCCAGGCCCTGGTGATGTTGTTCACCGTGGGCATGTCGGTCAGCGCAGTCTCGTGTTATTCGGCCTATCGCTACATGACCCTGGTCTCCATGGGCCTGGTACTGTTGCCGTGCACCCTGTGGCTGCTGTTTCAACCGTCGTCGATGCAAGTCGGCATGGCCCTGGCGGTGCTGGTGTTCTCTTCGTTTGTCGGTGGCGCCACGCGCAAGCTGTCGGATGCCCTGGAAAAAGCCTTTCGCCTGACCCGGCAAATGGAACGTACCCACAACATCTCCGCCCGCGCCGCACAAACCGACGAACTCACCGGCCTGATGAACCGCCGGGCGTTTTTCGAGCATGCGCAGTTGCTCTACGAACAGTGCCGGCATAACCAGCAGCCGTTGTGCGCGCTGATGATGGACATGGACCACTTCAAGGACATCAATGACACCTACGGGCACCAGGCCGGGGACCAGGTGCTGCGCCAGATCGGCGGGGTGATCAGCGCGTCGTTTCGCCAGGCCGATGTGTATGGGCGGCTGGGGGGCGAGGAGTTTGCGGTGCTGCTGCCGGATACGTCGCTGGAGACCGGGCGGGACATCGCCGAGCAGTTGATCAAGGCCATCGCCGGGCTGACCAGCGAGCCGGTCCAGGGGTTGACCGCCAGCCTCGGCGTGGCCTGGGCTCGCGCGGTGGACCAGGACCTGCACGGCCTGATGAACACCGCAGACAAGGCGCTGTACCGCGCCAAGGCCCTCGGGCGTAACCAGGTGGCCGTCGCGGAATAGGCCTCAGCCCTTGAGCAGCGCCTTGGCCAGCACCTGTGAGACCTGGTCGGCCGAGTAGGGCTTGGGCAGGAACACCAGGCCTTCATAGCCGCTTTCCGCCAGTTCCTCGCTGTAGCCCGAGGTCAGTACCACCGGCAGGCCGGGCCGGCGGCGTCGCAGTTCCCTGGCCAGGGCCACCCCGGTGATGCCGGGCATCACCACGTCGGAAAACACCGCATCGAACCCCAACGCGTCTGCGCCGGCCAGTTCCAGCGCCTGTTCGGCATTGGTTGCCCAGGTGGTCTGGTAGCCGAGGTCCTGGAGGATCTGATTGGCAAAGCGGCCCACTTCCAGGTTGTCTTCCACCACCAGGATATGGCGCTGGGCGCATTCGGTGATCAGCCCGCAGGTGTCCGGGGTGTCACGTTGGAAGCTCTCTTCAGGTACCACTTGCGGCAAGTACAGGGTAAACACCGTGCCCTGGCCAACCTGGCTGGCCACATCGACGTTGCCGCCCGATTGCTTGGCGAAGCCGAACACCTGGGACAGTCCCAGGCCGGTGCCCTTGCCGACTTCCTTGGTGGTGAAGAAGGGTTCGAAGATGCGCTCGAACGTCTCCCCGGGAATCCCGCTGCCGGTGTCGGTGAGTGAAATGGCGATGAACGCCTGGCGTGAACCGGCGTCACCACGGATGCTCGGCAGTGCTTGATCGGCGTCCAGTCGCAGGGTCAGGCTACCCTGGCCGTTCATCGCGTCCCGGGCGTTGAGGGCGATGTTGATCAGGGCGGTTTCAAACTGGCTGGAGTCGGCGCGGATGTAGCACGGCTGCCCGGGCAGTTCGACGTGCACATGAATTCGCGCGCCAGTCACCGTCTCGAGCATCTCGCCGATGTTTTTCACCCGCAGGCCTGCATCGAACACTTCCGGGTTCAGCGGCTGGCGCCGGGCAAATGCGAGCAACTGGCTGGTCAATTTGCCGGCCCGGTCCACGGTGTCGGTGACCGCGCTCATGTAGCGCTGGCGACGCTCTTCGGACAGGCTCGGCATCCGCAGGAAGTCGACGGATGAGCGAATGATGGTCAGCAGGTTGTTGAAGTCGTGGGCCACGCCACCGGTCAACTGGCCGATGGCTTCAAGCTTTTGCGATTGACGCAAGGCGGCTTCGGTCTGGGTCAGCAGGGTGGTCCTTTCGGTGACGCGCTGCTCCAGGCTTGCATTCAGCTCGGCCAGGCGCTGGGACAAAACCACGGTGGCGGTGGTTTCGGTCACGGTGTCGAGCATGCCGACCACCTTGCCCTGTACGTCGCGGATCGGGCTGTAGCAGAAGGTGAAGTACGCCTGCTCCGGCGCGCCGCCGCGTTCGATCGTCAGCGGGAAGTTTTCGATAAAGGTGGCTTCACCCGCGAAGGCAGCATCCGCGATCGGACTGATCTGGGGCCAGGCTTCCTGCCAGATCTCGTTGAATGGCCGCCCGAGGGCATCAGGTTTGTCGCCGAGAATCGGGATAAACCCGTCGTTGTAAAGCGTGATCAGCGCAGGCCCCCAGACGATCGCCTGGGGGAAACTGGAGGCAAGGCACAGGGCGACGGTGGTCTTCAGTACGTCCGGCCAGTGTTCCAAAGGCCCCAATGGCGTATTGGCCCAGTCGTGATGCCGGACCCGTTCGGCCATTTCGCCGCCGCCTTGCAGCCAGTTTGTCATTCGGTGAACGCCTTCTTGCCACGGTTCGCTGAGGTAGGGATGCCAAGCTACAGACATCCCGGGACTCAGCCAGTTCAGTGGGATTATCCACTAGATGGCACTTTAGTGTCTCGGCCGGATAATGCTTTGCTGAGCTCCCTTCAGGCCACCGTAATCGTTACCGCGATATTGCCGCGGGTGGCCTTGGAATACGGGCACGTCTGGTGGGCACGGTCCACCAGTGCCTGGGCGGCCGAGTGTTCGATACCCGGCAGGCTGACCCGCAGGCGCGCCTGCAGGTAATAGCCATCTTCCGGGCTGTTCACCAGGTCCACTTCGGCACTCACTGCCGTGTCGGCGGGCAGGCGGATGTGAAGGGTTTGTGCGGCTTTGCCCATTGCGCCGATAAAGCAGGCGGACCAGCCGGCACCAAACAGTTGCTCGGGGTTGGTGCCGGGCGCCTTGGAGCCGGGCGGCGACAGCTTGATGTCCAGGTGCAGGTCATCGCTGTGGGACGCGCCTTCACGCCCGCCGGTGGTGTGGGTTCTGCCGGTGTAGAGCACGGTGCTGTTCTGGGACATGACGGTTTCCTCGCAAGTGGCCCGGGGTGGGCCGGTGTGCACAGGAAACCGCGCCGGCGTATCCGCAATGTGTCATCGCCGGGGCCCTGCACCTCGCAGTGTGTCGCCTCGCCGGGAAGATACGTTGGGATACAAACCGTTATTGCTGCTGCACGCCAAACAACCCGGTCCAGTAGATGCCGGCATCACTTTTCGGGTCCATGGCGTAGGCGGCGCCCATTTCGCGGAACTGCGGGTTCATCAGGTTGGCACAGTGCCCGGGGCTGGCCAGCCAGCCGTCGACCACCTTGCGTGGGGTGTCCATGCCGGCGGCGATGTTCTCGCCGATCTGCTGGCCGATGTAGCCTGCCAGTTCAGCCCGGTCACCCGGGGTGCGGCCATCGTGGTCCAGGTGATCGAAGAAGTTGCCGTTGGCCATGTTGCGCGCGTGGCCGGCGGCGGCGTTGGCGAGTGCTTCGTTCCAGCTCAGGGGTGTGGTGGCGGCAAAGGCCTGGGCGCCACATTGGCGTGGTTGCTGGCGGGCGGTGTTGATCAGGTCGAGCACCTTCTTGCCTTCGGTCTGGGTCTCGCCCAGGCCGCTGGTCAGCAGCGGGCGGGCCAGCACGATGCGCCAGTCCTGGCCGCTGTTGCTCACGCCGATATCAATGAACTGCGGGTCGAGCACCACCCGGCAAAAACTTTCGCGCACGGCTTTCATCGCGGCTTCGGCGTTCCTGGGCCCGGACAGGCTGATGGCCTGGACGTTGACCATCGGGTACGCCGCCCGCGCCAGCGCCTGCTGCAAGTCGCCGACACTGTTGACCGGCAACACCAGCCGCGTGTCGCTGGCCAGCGGTGGCAATTCCTGGGAACCCTGGTTGCCGCAGCGCTGGACCTGGCTGCGGTATTGATTGATCGAGTCGACCAACAGGCTTTCTTCACCCGCCTGCGCCTGGGCGGTAAACACCAGACTGGCGGCCAGCGTCGTAAGACCCATCATCAATGACAGAACGCGCATGGACGTTTCCCTTGAGCTTGAAAGTGCCCATGATGCGCGATGAAGGGGCATCCATGCACCCGTTGGTCCGAACTTTTTGCCTCAGTTCTTGAATGCCGAGTGTTTACGGCCCTGATCGCACAAGGCGAACACCACCACCAGCAGGGACGAGATCGCGAGGATTATCACAACGCCATCAGTGGAGTGAGTGGCCGACGCCGCCACCATCGACAACGCCCCTAATGGCGCCAGGCCACCTGCGATCGCGGTGCCGATTTCCCGCCCGGTGCCAAAGCCCGAGGAGCGGGTCTGGGTCGGGAACTGGCGGCTCAGGAACGAACCCTGCGGCGCAAACATCATCGGCGCGAGGATGCCGGTGCCCACGCCAATGGCGACATAGATCATCAGGCTTTCACCGGTATTGAGCAGCGCAAGGAACGGGTAGGCAAACAGCAGCGACAGCAGGCCGCCGAGCATCAGCACGGTCTTGCTGCTCCACTTGTCGCACAACCAGCCGAAGCATGGCACGGCGACGATGGCGATCAGGCTGGCAATGGTCACCGACAGCGACGTGACGTGCACATCGACACCCTTGAACTGGGTGAGGTAAGCCAGGGAGAAGGTCTTGAAGATGTAGCTCAGCGCGTTGTAGCCAATCGCCACGAAGAACACCACGGCCAGGCCCTTGAGGTCGTTCTTGAACAGCGCCTTGAGCGGCGACGCCTTGGCCTTTGCGGTTTCCTTGCTCAGTTCCTTGAATTCCGGGGTTTCCGGGATGCTGTTGCGCACCCACAGGCCCACACCCACCAGCGCGATGCTGCAAATGAACGGAATCCGCCAGCCGCCGGCCAGCAGGAATTCATTGCCGTTGATGGTCAGCAGGTACACGGTCAGCGAAGACAGCAGCAAGCCCAGGTTCAGCCCGAGCGCCGGCCATGCACCCTGGCTGCCGCGCTTGCCTTCTGAGGCGTGCTCGTAGGAGGTGACCGCCGCGCCGGACAGTTCGGCACCGGCCCCCAGGCCCTGGATGATGCGGATAAACACCAGCACGATCGGCGCCCAGATGCCGATGGAGGCGTAGCTGGGGATCAGCCCGATCAGTGTGGTGCACACGCCCATCATGCAGAAGGTCAGCACCAGCACTTGTTTACGCCCGAACTTGTCGCCCAGGTAGCCAAACAGAATGCCGCCGAACGGGCGCGCGATGAAGCCGATGGCAAAGGTGGAAAACGCCATCAGCGTAGCGGCTTTCGGGTCGCTGTTATCGAAGAAAATCTTCGAGAACACAATCGCCGCCATGGTGGCGTACAGGTAAAAGTCATACCACTCCAGCATCGAACCGAAGATCGTCGCGGCCGCGACTTTGCGCAGGCGTTTCCTGGTTTGCTCGGGGGTTTCAACGTCCGGGGTGCGGGCTGTAGCCGTCATTCTGTACTTCCTTATGAGTCATTATATTTATTGTCAAAGTGAGGCGTGGTGCGGTGCGTCAGTGGGGCTTGAACATGCGGTCGGCGATCATCGAACCGATGGGAATCGCGGAGGTGGCAGCGGGTGAGGGCGCATTGCACACGTGGAGCATTCGCGGGGTCTGGGCGAACAGGAAGTCGTGCACCAGGGTGCCGTCGCGCATCACGGCCTGGGCGCGGATGCCGGCTTCATAAGGCAGCAGGTCTTCGATGTTGAGCGATGGGCAGTACTTGCGGCACTGCTCCAGGTAGCCGGACTTGAACAGCGAGTTCTTCATCTCGACGCTGCCCGAACCGAGGTTCTGCCAGATGGTTTTCCAGAAGCCCGGGAAGCTCGCGTACTGCGCCACGTCGCGCCAGTTCACCGAGAATTTGCGGTAGTTCTCGCGACCCAGGCCGAGTACGGCATTCGGGCCAACGGTGACGCTGCCGTCGATCATGCGGGTCAGGTGCACGCCGAGGAAGGGCAGCTCCGGGTCGGGAATCGGGTAGATCAGGTGGTTGACGATGGTGTTCTTCGATTCCGGCAAGCGGAAGTATTCGCCACGGAACGGGATGATCTGGTGGTCGATCTTGACGCCGGCCATCACGGCCAGGCGGTCCGATTGCAAACCTGCACACACCACCAGATGCCTGGCCTGCCAGCTTTCGCCCCGGGTGCTGACGGTGACTTTGTCGGTGTCCTCGACGATCGCAGTGACGGTGCGTTCCAGGCAGATTTCCCCGCCGGCGCGACGAATCACCCGGGCCATGGTTTCGCAGACTTCGCGGTAATCGACAATGCCGGTGGCGTCGAGAAACAGCCCGCCCAGCCCGACGATGTTCGGTTCGCGCTGGCGCAACTGGTCGGCGTCCAGGCGTTCGACTTTCATGCCGTTGAGCTGCGAGCGGGCGTACAGCGCTTCCATCCGTTGTACTTCCAGATCAGTCGAGGCCACCAGCAACTTGCCGCACACCTCGAACTTGATCCCGTGCTCGGTGCAGAACTGCTTCGTGGCTTCGGCGCCGCGTTTGCACAAGTCGGCCTTGAGGCTGCCCGGCGCGTAGTAGATGCCGGCATGGATCACGCCGCTGTTATGGCCGGTCTGGTGCTTGGCCAGCAGGCTTTCCTTCTCCAGGATCACCAGCGAGGCGGTGGGCTGGCGCTTGAGCAACTCCATCGCGGTGGCCAAACCGACGATGCCGCCGCCGATGATGCAAAAGTCGTAAATCATTGTTTTGGGTACCTACGCATTTCAGTCTGCTTATCAGGTTGTCAGACTAATGGTTTTGTTAAAAAAACAGCGCGCCATCGGCACGCTTTAAACGGGTTCGGATCGGTCAATTGATAGCGGGCAGTTCCAGATGCAGGCGCCTTGCTGCGGCGCGCAAGTGAGCCTCGGCACAGGCGGCAGCACCTTGGGCATCACCGTCGACGATGGCCTGGTAGAGCGCGGTGTGTTCCTGGGTGGCATCGGCCGAGCCGCTGACAAAGCGGGTGGCGGAGTTTTCCCAGGCGGTCTTGCGGGCGCTGGCCAGTTGGCTTCTGAGGAAGTCATGGAAGGCCACGAAATAGTCGTTCTTGCTGGCCTCGGCGATGGCGCGATGGAATTCCACATCGGCCAGGGCGGCGGCGTCGAAGTCGGCGCGTTTGTCGTGCATTTCCTGCAGGGCGGTCTTCATGCGCTGCAGGTCGGCGGCGTCGCGGCGTTGGGCGGCAATCGAGGCGGCCTGGGTTTCGATCCACAGGCGCACTTCGAACATTTGCGCCAGGTCCGGGCGGCGACCGTTTTTTTCCGGGAAGCGGAACACGGTGCCGGCCGGGGTTTGCGAGATAAATGAGCCCAGGCCACGCCGCGCAGTCAGTACGCCGTCGGCCTTGAGCTGGGCAATCGCTTCGCGCACCACCGAACGGCTGACATTGAGTTGTTCAGCCAGTTGCTGTTCGGTGGGCAGGCGCGCTTCGGGCGCCAGTTGGCCGGAATCGATTTCTGCACGAATGGCGCTGACAACGCGCATAACGAGCGAATCAGGGCGCTGGAGCTCAAGCATGGGAAAACCTTGGTAATCAGGTTGTCAGACAATAGTCGTTACGATTTTATCTTGTCAAGACAGGTGTGGTGCCGAGGCGGGTGCGCAGGGCCAGGAAAAGACCTGCACCAATCAGTGCCAACGCCACACCGAACGTGGCTTGCATCCCACTTCCCACATCGCCGGGAGTGGCTGTGGCGAGGTCACCTGAAACCTGCGAAAACACTGCGCCCAAGGCCGAAGCCCCGGCGATCAGGCCCAGATTGCGCGACAGATTAAGCAAGCCGGCGATCACGCCACGGCGGTCTGCCAGTACGTCGCTCATCACGGCGGTGTTGTTGGCGGCCTGAAACTGGGCGTAGCCGAGGGTGAGGATGATCAGCGGGGCGATGTACCAGGCAACCCCAAGGTTCAGCGGCGCCAGCGAGAGCAGCAGGCAGCCCGCCAGCATCGCCAGCAGCCCGGCAATGGTCATCGGGCCGCAGCCGAAACGGTCGGTCAAGCGTCCCGCAGGGATGCCCGTCAATGCCGAAACGCAGGGCCCGACTGCCATTGTCAGGCCCATCCAGGCAGGGTCGAGGCCTGCACCGTGGGTCAGGTAGAAGGGCCCGACCACCAAGGTCGCCATCATCACCGCCGATACCAGCGCGCTCATGGCCAGGCCAGCGCTTAGCGTTGAATCCCGTAAAGTTGACAAGAAACTGAACCCGGATTGCGCGGGCTGTAGCCCATGGCGGTCGACGCGCAGATAGCGCCGGGCGAGGGCAAATGTCAGCAAACCCAGCGGCACGGTGATGAAAAACAGCGCGCGCCAGCCAAACGCCGCGATCAACACCCCGCCAAGGCTTGGCCCCAGCGCGGTACCCATGGCCGACATCGTGCCCAGCAACCCCATGGCGCGGCCGGTGCGTTCCTTGGTCACGGTGCCGCCCACCAGCGCCATGGTCATCGCCATCATGACCGCCGCGCCCAGGCCTTGCAGGGCGCGGGCCGCAATCAACAGCCCGAGGGACGGAGCCATGCCGCACAGGGCCGAGGCAACGGTGAAGAGCAATAACCCGGCCAAGAGCAGGCGGCTGCGGCCCATCAGGTCGCCCAGTCGCCCGACGCTGACGATCACCGCAGTAATCGCCAGCAAGTAGGCGAGCACCACCCACTGCGCCGCCTGGAACGATGCATCAAACGCCTGCACCAGGCTCGGCAGGCCGACGTTGGCGATGCTGGTGCCCAAGGACGCCAGCAACATGGACAGTGACAGGGCGACGAGAGCGCCACGGGGTGCAGGTGATTTCATCAAGAGGCTCCTGGGTTTGACCGCTGTCAGAAATCTACGCCGTCACCTAACATGGCGGAAGGCGCAGCATTTGCACTTTATACGTGCGCCAAACGCCCTATGAGGTTTGCCGTGTCGACACCTGATTTCAATCTGCTGGTCACCCTGGATGTGTTGCTCGCCGAAGGCAGCGTCGCCCGTGCCGCTCAACGCTTGCGCCTGAGCCCGTCGGCGATGAGCCGGGCGCTGGCGCGACTGCGGGAAACCACCGGCGATCCGTTATTGGTCCGTGCCGGCCGCGGCCTGGTACCCACGCCGCGCGCTCTGGCGTTGCGCGAACAGGTCAGCCAGTTGGTGCAGGACGCCGAAGCGGTGTTGCGACCCGCTGCGACGCTGGATGTGAGCCAACTGGTACGCACCTTCACCTTGCGCACCAGCGACGGATTTGTTGAAAACTTCGGCCCGGCGCTGTTGACGCGGATCGCCCGGGAAGCGCCTGGCGTGCGGTTGCGCTTCGTGCACAAGCCGGACAAAGGCAGTACGCCGCTGCGCGATGGCAGTGTCGACCTGGAAACCGGCGTGGTCGACAGCAGCGCCAGCCCCGAGGTGCTGACCCAGGCGCTGTTCCGCGACCGGTTTATCGGCGTGGTGCGCAAGGGCCATCCGCTCAGCCAGGGCGAAGTCACGCCGCAGCGCTTCGCCGAAGGCCAGCACATCTACGTGTCCCGGCGTGGCCGTGATCAAGGCCAGATCCATCAAGCCCTTGAAGCGCTCGGGCTGACCCGGGACGTGGTGACCATCGTCGCCGGCTTCTCGACCGCCCTGGCCCTGGCCCGCAGCACCGACCTGATCGCCAGCGTGCCGGAGCGGCATACCGCCAATCTGCACAGCGACCTCTACCGCTTTGCGCTGCCGTTCGTGTTCCCGGACTTCACCGTATCGATGCTCTGGCACCCGCGCCTGGACGCCGACCTGGCCCATCGCTGGCTGCGCGGTTGCCTGCGGGAGGTATGTGCGCAATGAGCCGAGCAGCCCCCTTGTGGCGAGGGAGCTTGCTCCCGCTGGGCTGCGAAGCAGCCCCAAAACCTGCATCCTGTTTCCCGCGAAAAGAACGCGGCGCGCTTAATGGGGCTGCTACGCAGCCCAGCGGGAGCAAGCTCCCTCGCCACAATGGGTGCTTGCGGGTCCACGGCGGCCCTTCAGCAGGTACAATCCGCCGGGCCTTAAAATGAAACACCAGGAATTCAAATGTTCAGCCTTACCCATTACGAAACCCCATGCCCCGAGCCGATCAACGCGCAGATCCTGCAGATGGTGGTCGACTACCTGACGGACATCAGCATGGTCGCCATCCCGCCAAGCAATCTGCTGTACAACGTCTACCAGTACGCCATCGGCTACGAGGTGCACCTGTACCTGGAAGCGCTGGACGGGTCCAAGGGCATTGCGGTGGAATTGATCGTCGCGCTGGACGCGCAAGAGCAGGTGATCGGCTTCCTGCTGTACCTGCCGGTGAAGGACGATCCCGAGGCGTGCGGCGTGGCTTACATGGCGGTGCACGCCAGCCATCGGCGCAAAGGCGTGGCGCGGGCGATGATGCAGGACATGCTGGCCCGCTACCCCCATGCCGAACTGACCTGCGCGGTAGAGAAGGTACCGGCGTTCGAGTCCATGGGCTTTCAACTGCGCGGCGTGCGCGGTACCCAGGTGCTGATGAACACCCGCGACTACAGCACTGACGGTCTGATGGGTTTGCTGGATGTGGCGTCGATCTACAGCTCGCTGGAGGTGCGACAGATCCACACTTATCTCCTGCAAAAACACGGTAAGCGGGCGATGATCGATGCGGAAAAACAACGTGATCGTCACTTCGACCAAATGACCCACAAGGCCCGGATGTTTGTGCACGCAAGGCTGGGCTAACGCGCTCCTCGACTCACCATCGACTTGATGCTCGCAAACAGCTCCTCCTGTGCCTCCAGCGCGCTGATTTCCCCGCTCGCTGCGGCATGGGACAAGGCTTCCGCTGCGCCCAGCATCCCCCTCAAACCGGCCTGGGTTATCACACCGTCCACGGCAAAAGGGGCGAGGGCATCGCGGCACTTGCCGAGGAATATCACGTCGTACTCACGCTTGATGCTTTCCAGTTCCGGGCTGCCAGCCAAGGCGGAAATCACGCCCGGAATTTCACGTCCCTGCAGCAACACACAGTCGACATAGCACGAGGCGATGACCCACGCGCGGTCGTCCAGGGTGGGTTCGCTGGCCTCGATTGCGGCGGCAAATACCTGGTTCTGACGGGCGTCGAAATCTTCATACAGCGCGGCCAACAGCCCCGCGCGATCGCCAAAATGGTCATACACCACCGGCTTTGTAACGCCGGCCAACTCAGCCAGATGCCCCAGGGTCAGGGCATCGGTGCCTTCTTCTCGCACCAGTTGCCAGGCCACGTCGAGCAGCTGGCGCAACCGGTCATCCCGGGACAAGCGGCGGCGAGGGGCAGGGGATTGATCGCTTGACATGCTTATATACCAAAAGTAACTTACCAACGGTAACTTAGCTCAAGCCTACTCAATTTGCCTGCTCATCGCCACCCCCCGAAGGAGTCATTGCCATGCACGCGCTGATCGTTGTTGCACATCACGACCCACAATCCCTCACCCACAGCCTCGCCAAACAGGCTGCTGCCGGCATCACTGCCGCAGGGCACACCTTCGAGATCGCCGACCTCGCCGCTGAAGGTTTCGACCCGCGTTACAACGCCGCCGACCATAAAGTGCATCGCACCCGCGCCACGCCGCCGGCCGACGTACTGGCCGAACAGGCCCGACTCGACCGCGCCGACGCCTTGGTGCTGGTGTACCCGATCTTCTGGTGGTCGATGCCGGCCTTGCTCAAGGGCTGGATCGACCGGGTATTCGTCAACGGTTGGGCGATCGACTACAGCCTTGAGACGAAGGTGGTGAAAAAACTCGGCCACTTGCAGGTGCACTTACTGGGCGTTGGCGGGGCGGACGAAGGGGTGTTTGAACGCCACGGCTATGCCGACGCCATGCGCACGCAAATCGACCATGGGATCTTTGATTACTGCGGTGCGAAAGTGCTGACATCCGAGCTGCTGCTGGACTCGGAAAGCGGCGCTGCCGAACAGCATCTGGAGACGGCGACGAAGTTGGGGCGACAACTGTTCGTCACTCTGCAACCCTGCGAAACCGCCTAAACCAGGCTGCTCTGTATGAGCGCTGCCAGCTGTTCGACCGCAGCGCCTGGCGCTGGATGGCTGCAATGCAATTCATAGCCAAGGGACGACACCGGCGGCAGACCGTCGAGTACACGCAGGTGCGCAGGCAAACCGATACGGGTGCGCAAGGTCACACCCAACCCGGCATCGACCGCCGCCCAGATCCCACCCACGCTGGGGCTGGTGAAGGCAATGCGCCAGGCAATGCCGGCGCGGTCCAGGGCTTCGGTGGCAGCGCTGCGCAATACGCAGGGTGCCTCGAACATCACCAGCGGCAGCGGCGCGTCTTCGGCGCGCGGTAGTTGGGGCTTGTCCCGGGGCCCGATCCAGTGCATGGGTGTTTGCCCCAGGCGGGTGCGGCAGGACGATGTCTGACCGGTTTCCCAGGTCAGCGCCAGGTCCAGGCTCGCGCTGTCGATCAGGGTCAACAGCTCGGCATTGCGGCCTATCCGCACTTCAAGGCTGATCATCGGATAAAGCCTGGCGAAGCGCCGCAGGATGTCACTGAGCACATGCTCGCCGAAATCCTCCTGTAAACCGAGGCGCAAAGTGCCTGCGGTTTGGGTTTCGTTAAGGCTGCTGAAGACAGTGTCATTGAGGTCCAGCAACCGCCTGGCGTGGCCGAGCAGCGCTTCACCCACCGGCGTCAGCACCAGCCCGCGCCCGGATTTGCTCAGCACCGGCGTGCCGACCTGTTCTTCGAGTTTCTTTAATTGCGCGCTGACGGCTGAAGTCGAACGGCCCAGGCGATCCGCCGCCTTGGCAAAGCTGTTCAGCTCGACGCCGGTGACGAAGGTGCGCAGTACATCAAGGTCGAAGGTGGGGCGGCGCATTGAATGGTCCATTAAAACGGGATGGTGGATGCTATTAAATCTGATATTCGGAATGATCCTGGCTTGCTAGTTTTTGCCCGTCAACTGAATTGTCGGAGCGAGCGCCCATGAGCAACAAATTTACCGAGCTGACCCGCGACGTGCTGTTCGCCGATATCTGGGAGCGCGAGGGCCTGTCGCCCAGGGAGCGCAGCCTGATCACCGTGGCGGCACTGGTGGCGATGTACCGTCTGGAGCAACTACCGTTTCACTTGCAGCGGGCGGTTGGCAATGGCTTGAGCGTCGAGGAACTGGGTGAAGTCATCACTCACCTGGCGTTTTACTCCGGCTGGCCGACAGCGGCGTCGGCGCTGAACCTGTTGGCAGCCATCCATCCTGCGGAGTAACCACCATGCCTTACGCCCGAATCTCCTTGCACCGCGGGAAATCCCCTGAGTATCTGCAAGCGCTTTCACAGGAATTGCATGACGCCCTGGTTGAGAGCTTCGAGATTCCTGACGCGGATCGCTTCCACGTGATCCACCAGCACGAAATTGGCGAGATGATCATCGACCCCAACTATTTGGGCGGCCCGCGCAGCCACGACTATGTACTCATCGCGATCACGGGCGGTAAACCTCGTGATACCGAGACCAAACGGCGGTTTTACCAGGTGTTGGTGGAGCGGCTGGAGGCTACGATTGGGCTGAGCCCTGAGGATGTGATGGTGGTGATTACAACGACGGCGGCGGATGAGTGGTCGTTTGCGGGGGGAAGAGGGAATTAGTAGCACGGGCGTACTTTTCCAATTGGAATGATTGCCCACAAGGTATGGAGAGGTGATCGGGAAATGTCAGTCTGGAAAGGAGGACCTTTCTGACAACCTTTCAGGCGGCTCAGTCTTACTCTTTGCGCTCTCGTGGAATCCAGGAGTAAAGGAATGACTTCCAGCGTCTTGAAGGACGGTTTTCCAGCTGCCTATCGCACCACCCGCGAACGGATCGAAGGCAGTATCGACCTCGGCCGGTTGTTTGCCGCGATCGATGCTGACTCGGCGATTGCGGGGGCAGGAGTGGGTGCAACCATGAGTGTCATAGGCAGCGGCGTCTCCGGGAATATCCGGACACTGGCCATCGGCCTATATGAAGAGTTTGAATAATGGAGCTGAGAAATTCCCCTAGAGCTTTTATGGCTCACTATTTCCCTGTTTTCATCAGTGCTTTTATGTTTGCGCTTTTTGCTCTTGCGGTAGCGGGGTCGTCGATGGGTAGTACCTACATGCGAGGCGTGCCTGCTTATCGTAGTTACACGGGACTGGATGTGGGCATCGCTTCCATTATCTTGTCAGCGGGCAACTTTCTTATCCTCCGAGGTCGCGCCTGGGGCGTCTGGATACTGGCAGGCAGTTGTGTGATGAGCTTTTTCATTGTGCTGTTCACCTACAGCTATCAGCCCCATCCTTTTATCTACACAACGGGGCTGTTGTTCCCGCTGCTAAGCCTCTACCTGCTCAATACCCACCGCCACCGCCAAATGCGCGCAGAACTCGTTCTACTTCGTCACGAACGCCAGCGCTACAAAGCCGGCTTTCGGCCCCCGCGTACTCAGGAGATGGCCCAGGCTCGCCTCGAATACAAAACGGCCCGCAGACTCAAGCGTGAAAATCGCCGCAGATGGAACGCGGCCCTCAACCCTCGCGAAACAAGTCATGAGCATCCAGCAACCGATACGCAATCTCCGGGCGCTTCTCCATGCCCTTGCGAATCGCCGCCGGAATCGACTGCCGGGTCTTGCGACACAACCCCGGCAAGTCATCGATAACGATCTGAATCCCGCGCATCGTCTTCACTTCCGTATGGCCCGGCGCGATATGCACGCGAATGCCCAGTTGCTGGTACATCAGCTGTTGCATGCGCTCAAGATCGGGCAGGCTTTGCAGGTTTTCGAGGCGTTCGAGCAGGCGTTTTTCTTCCTGGCGCGTCAGGTGCAGGATGCGTGCATCGGCGCCGAGAAGGTTGAGCAGTTGCTCACGATTGCAGTCGCAGACGCCGGGTGGGCAGGGTTGGCGAATCGTCATGCAGTCTCCCTCCCGTTACCGGCGCCGTTGGCTTACCAGGTCAGATGAACCCCAAGGCTTTCCAGCTCTTTCCAGTACTCGGGATAGGTCTTGCCGACGCAGTCCGGGTCCTGAATCCTGATCCCCGAGACCTTCAAGCCCGCCAAGGCAAAGCACATCGCGATGCGGTGGTCGGCGTGGGTGTCGATCAGCGCGTTGCACGTGGTGCCCGCCAGGGCCGGATCGCTGGCCACCAGCAAATCATCACCTTCAATGGTCGCCAGGCCCGGACGGACTTCATTCAGGCCGTCATGCAGGGCCTGCACCCGGTCACATTCCTTGACCCGCAGGTTGGCCAGTTCCGTGAAACGTACCGGCGTGTTGTTGAACGCGGCGAGCACGGCGAGGGTGGGGATTGCGTCCTGCATCTGCGAACCGACAACCACCGGTTGCATGTGCGGGAACTGCGCGATCACTTCCTGGGCCTTGGCATCGGGCTGGGTGAAATCCTGCGGGGCGACACCGAGGTCGATGCGGCCGCCGGTCAACACTTCGGCAGCCCACAAATAGGTGGCGGCGGAAGCATCAGGCTCGATCAGGTAGTCGTGGGCGGTGTAGCCGGTCGGGGCCACGCGCCAGGTGCTTTCATCGACGATGTCTACCTGGGCACCGAAGGCGCGCATGCAGTCCAGGGTCAGGTCGACATAGCCACGGGCGCCAATGTCCTTGCCGGTCAGTGCCACTTCAATCGGGGCTTCGCCGCACGCCGCCAGCATCAGCAGCGCCGACACGTACTGGCTCGACAGGCCGCCGTCGATCTCGAAACGCTTGGCTTGCACGCGGCCAGTGCCATGGACGGTCACGGGTGGGCAACCGGTTGGGCTGTCGACCTGGATGCCATTCTGGCCGAGGGTCGCCAGCAGCGGGCCGATCGGGCGTTTTTGCATGTAGGCATCGCCGTCCAGCACCACGGTGCCTTGTACAGTGGCCACGGCAGCGGTGAGGAAGCGCATCGCCGTGCCGGCGTTGCCGAGAAACAACGGCTGCGCCGGCAATTGCAGCTTGCCCAGGCTGGTGACGACGAACGTGGTGTCGTCCGGTTCATCGATCACCACGCCCATCTGCCGCAGGGCCACCGACATGTGGCGAGTGTCATCGCTTTTCAGCGCGCCGCTCAAGCGACTGGTGCCCTTGGCCAGGGCCGCCAGCAGCAAGGCACGGTTGGTAATGGATTTGGAGCCGGGGGGCGCTACCTTGCCGTTCAATGGAAAGTTGGGCGGTGTAACGGTCACGGTTTTCTGCGAACTCAAGGTACAAGGCTCCTGCTTCAAGGCGGGTGGCGTTTGGCGGACACGAATAATCGGCCAAACACGCTACCCTTGTCGAGCATGGATCTACGCCTCCAGCCCTGCCACCGGCTTCCAGGCGGCCAGTGGTGTCAGGAAATGCAGCTCAAAGCGCCGCTCGCTGAACGCCCATTGCCCTTGCCGGCGTTCGAACCGATCGTGATAAAGACCGCTGATCTGCACCTGCCCCAGTTCGTTATGGGTGCACAGGCAATCCACCGCAACCCTCGCGCTGGCGGTATCGCCGCTGATGTCGATCAGCGGGTTGGCCATCCAGTGATGCATATGCGGCATGGCTGCCCAGTTGAGGTGGGCGGAAGCAATGATCGCGGCGACGCCGTCATGGCAGCCGAACGCGGCACCGAGGTCCAGCCGTGCGTCGTCGTGCCAGATGCTGCGCAGCAGTGTTTCGTCGCGGGCGTCGAAGGCGTGGGCGTACTCACTGATCAGGCGCTCCAGGGCGAAGCGGGTTTCCAGCTGTTCTACGCGGGTGATGAGGTCAGTCATGACAGAGGCCTTTATTGAGGAAAATCGGTGGAGGTGGACAGCGAGCGCCAGCGTTCAAGATCGGCGCGAACCTGGTCCAGCTTGGCTTCGACGACACTCAGCGCATCGCTGCCAGCGACGAAGCGCAACGGCGGTGCTGCCAGAGCCGCCAATTGCACAACCGCCAGGCCGAGTCGGTACGGGTCGCCGATTTGCCGGTGATTACGAGCCTCGAAGACCGCCAGCGTGCGGGCGCGAAATTCGGCGTAATCCTCAAGTGCCCGGGTGCCGAGCTTGAGCGTGCGGCTGTCGAGAAAGTCAGTACGAAACGCCCCGGGCTCCAACAGCGTCAGGCGGATGCCGAACTCGGCGACTTCCTCGGCCAGGGCTTCAGAAAACCCTTCAATCGCAAACTTCGACGCCGAATACATCGAGGCCCCACGCACGCCCTTGAAGCCGCCATTGGACGACATCATCACAAGGTGCCCGCTGCGCTGGCGGCGCATCACCGGCAGCACTGCGCGGGTGACGTTGAAGGTGCCGAACACGTTGGTCGCGAACTGACGCTCGATGGCCTCGGGCTCGACTTCCTCGAATGGCCCGAACTGTCCATAGCCGGCGTTATTGACCAGCACATCGATGCGTCCGAATCGTGCGATGGCGGCGGCCACCACCGTTTCGGCCTGTTGCTCATCGCGGATGTCCAGCGCGGCGGTCATCACCTGGTCGCCGCCGTAGGTTTGATCCAGGCGGGCCAAGTCAAGGTCAGTCGCCACCACCTGGTCGCCGTGGTCCAGCGCCGCGCGGGCGATGCCGGCACCCAGGCCGCCAGCGCTGCCGGTAATCATCCAGACTCGGCTCATAGCGGCATCTCGCTGCCGATCCAGTCGAGGATCGAAGCGTGCCGCGGCGCCCAACCCAGCTCGGCGCGAGCACGCTTGGCCTTGACCCGGCTATTGGTGCCGAAGGTGTAGTGCACATGCATCGGGTCCCAGTGTCGTTCGGCTTCGTCGGCCGGCCATGACTGCACCGCGCCCAGGTTCATGCGCTTGGCCAGTGCGGCGGCCATGTCGATGAATGACGCTTCACCGTTTTCCAGAAAGTAGAACGCGCCGGCCGGGGCCTTTTCCACGGCTAGCAGGAACAGTTGCGCGACGTCGTCAATGTGCACGTTGGACCAGCGATTGACACCGGCCCCGACGATACGCATCACCCCGGTTTCCCGGGCGCGGGCCATCAGGAACGGCAGCTGGAAGCTGTGATTGGTCAGGCCATGGCCCACGCCATAGATATTGCTCGGGCAGATCACCACGCTGCGAATGCCCAGGTCGGCGGCAGCCATCATGCGCAGGTCAATGTCGTAGCGGGCTTGCTTGGGGGCCTCGATGATGAACGGCGTGTCTTCGTCGAAGATGTGTTCTGACAGCATATTACCCAACGCATCATCGCCGATGATGCTGGAGCCGCTGGTGTGGATCAGCAGTTTGCCGGAGCCCTGCAGCGCCTCGATAAACGCGTCGACGGCGCCGGCGTGGTCGCTGTTGGCGGCATCAATCACCGCATCGGCTTGGCGAGCTTCGTCGATCAGTAATTGGCGATCATCCAGGCTGCCAATCACTGGAGTGATGCCCTGGGCTTGCAGGCGTTCGGCTTTCTGCGGGTCCCGCAGCAAGCCGCGCACGCTGTGCCCTTGGGCGATCAAGTGATGGGCAACGCTGCCGCCGACGAAACCATTGGCACCGGTAAGTAAAATCTTCATGGGAAAAAGCCTGTGGCTGGGGAACAAGCCACCACCATAGGCGTGAACAATTAGCGGAAAAACAGGCTTTAGTTCTGTTTAGAATGGACTCCAGAGTCCTTAATGGGTGAGCGTATGGAAAGCCTGAATGCCATCGGCGTATTTGTTGCGGCGGCTGAAGCCCGCAGCTTTGTCGGCGCGGGCAGGGCGCTGGGCATTTCGGCGTCGGCGGTGAGCAAAAGCATTGCCCGGCTGGAGGCAAAGTTTGGTGTGCGGCTGTTCCATCGCAGCACCCGCAGCATCACCCTCACGGCCCAGGGCACGCAGTTTGTCGAGCGCTGCCGGCGGGTGTTGGCGGAGCTGGAAGTGGCGGGTGAAGAGCTGTCGCAAACCCTTGCCGCGCCACAGGGACCGCTGCGGGTTGGCCTGCCGATGATTGCCCGGCCGTTCCTGGCGATGCTCGGCGAGTTCCAGGCGTTGTACCCGCAGATCCAGCTGGACCTGGATTTCAACGACCGTCTGGCTGACGTGATCGCCGAAGGTTTCGATGCAGTGATCCGCAGCGGTGCGCCGAAGGATTCCGGGCTGTCGGCGCGTCCGCTGGGCACTTATCGAATGATGGTCGTTGGCTCCCCGGATTATCTGGCGCGGAACGGAACGCCGCGTTGCCCGGAAGACCTGCACGCACATCGCTGCATCCATTTCCGCTTTCCCGCCTCCGGCAAACTCCAGGCCTGGCAGATGCGCCGCGACGAGCGAGCGCTGGAGCTTGAGCTGCCGCGCTCGATGATCTGCAATTCGGTGGAAGGGCGCATGGAGCTGGCGGTGCAAGGCCAAGGCCTGACTTATGCGGCCGACTTCGTGGTGCGCGAGGCGCTGGCGGCCGGGCATCTGGTGGAGGTGCTTGGGGATTACACCTGGGAGGGTGGCCAGTTCAACCTGCTGTGGCCGTCGGGGCGGCAGGTGCCGCCCAAGCTGCGGGTGTTTATCGAATTTATTGTCGCCAATATGCCGTTGGTACGTGGGACGTCTTAACCCGGCATGCGGCCATTCAAGTCGCCGTAGGTGAACGACTTCAGCTCATGGGTATCGAGCTTCCCGGTTCGCAGGAAACCTTCGGCCAGGCTGTGCATGGCGCCATACAGGAATTCGGCGATGCTCGAGCCGGCCGTGAGGCGGCGTACGCCCAAGGCTTGCAGCGTCTCGGGCGCGGGCAGGCCGGCCCAGGCCAGCACGTTGACCGGCAAGTTGGTCGCCTGGCAGAGCTGCTGGATTTCGTGCTCCAGGTGGATGCCGGCGGCAAACAGCCCGTCGGCGCCTGCGCCCTGGTACAACGCGGCGCGCTTGAGGAGTTCTTCAAGGCGCTGTGGCTCCGGGGCCAATCCTTTCAAATACACGTCGCTGCGGGCATTGATAAACAGCTTCACGCCACAGTTGTCCGCCACACGACGGGCGACTTCGATCTTGCGGGCCAGCAGTTCAGGCGTGCCGGCACCGTCCTCGATGTTAATCCCGACGGCACCGGCGTCGATCACCGCCTTGATCACCCGGCCCACGTGCTCCGGGTCGTCGGAATAACCGGCCTCGATGTCCACGCTCAGCGGCACATCGATGACGCGGGCGATGGACTGCACGGTGCTCACCAGCAACGGCAGAGGCAGTTGATTGCCGTCCTTGTAGCCATGGGTCCAGGCGACTGCGGCGCTGCTGGTGGCGACGGCCTGGCTGCCCAGTTGCGCCACCAGGCGCGCACCGCCGGCATCGGCAACGTTGGGCAGGATCAGCAATTGGGCGTGGTGCAGGGCGTGGAAGGCGGTGGCGTGGGCGGTCATGGCGGGTCAGTCCTTTGAGTGGGCTTTGTTGTTGAAGGCGCCTGTCATATCAAGAATCGGCCCGGCATCGCAATCGATAACACACCACTGGTCGACATTTCCCACGTTGATGTCGATTGAGCGCCTGATTGATCGACTACAGGCAGAACAACCCGTCGAATCAGGAGAGTGATCATGTCTTACGTAGATGGCTGTGTGATCGCGGTGCCCACCGCAAAACGCGAACAATTCATCCAGCACGCCAAGGCCGCCGCCGTGGTGTTCAAGGAACATGGTGCGCTGAATATCATCGAGTGCTGGGGCGATGATGTACCTCAGGGGCAGGTGACCTCGTTTCCCATGGCGGTCAAGCTCAAGGAGGATGAAACCGTGGTGTTTTCCTGGATCGTCTGGCCGTCGCGGCAGGTGCGTGACGCCGGGATGAGCAAGGTGATGGAAGACCCGCGCCTGAAGGCGGATGTCAATCCGATGCCGTTTGATGGGCAGCGGATGATCTATGGCGGATTTGAGATGATCCTCAACACCTGAGGCCAGGCGTTCATGGACGGCGGCTGTAGTCCGATCGCCTGCTGCAGGGTAGGACCGACGATAACTCTGGTGCAAGACCAGTGCGAAAACTCTGCAAAACAAGGACTTGACGCGATTTGTCTGACAGAAACGTCGGGTAGACAACCCGGCGAGGTGGGCTAAGTTCAAGGCGCTTCCCATGAGGGGAAGTCTTCAATCAAGGAGTGACTGAAATGAACAAACCCCAGACTCAACTCAGGCATGGTCGCGTCGTGACACCCGCCAGCCGTGGCTCGGTGGCGGTAGAGCGTGGCCTGCTGGAAAACTGGCAAGTCAACGAAATGGAAGGCGGCAAGAACTTCCCGGCCCTCAACGCCGGGCCGTTTCCGGCGCCTTACGAAACCGACGATCAAAGCGTCACGCCGCCCGCCGACGGGCACATCCTCAGCGGCGGCAAGACCGATGCCCGTGACTGCGTGAACTTCACCGACGAAGAAATGGCTAAAAAGCTCAACACTCCGTTTAACTGGCCGTTGTTGAATGTTGAAGCCGGCCAGGTGTTCAAGGTGCAATGGGATTACACCGCCGCGCACGTGACCCGTGGCTATCGCTGGTTGATCACCCGGGACGGTTGGGATCCCAGGCAGCGCATCAGCCGCGCGCAACTGGAGCCCAAGCCGTTCTTCGAGGACTTCTACACCCAGGTGCCGTATTACCAGCACTCGGCCGAACTGAAGGCCAAGGTTGAACATCAGGTGACGTTGCCCAAGGGCAAGAAGGGCCGGCATGTGCTGGTGTTGATGTGGATCGTGGCCAACACCGGCAATGCGTTCTATCAGGCGTTTGACGTCGATTTCAACTAGCGGCAACTGAACCCGGAGGCAAAACAAAAAAATGTGGCGAGGGAGCTTGCTCCCGCTGGGCTGCGGAGCAGCCCTAAAAATCGGGGGCGCTTCGCACCCCAGCGGGAGCAAGCTCCCTCGCCACAGGTGTTGCGTTCAGCGCTGGGCCAACCAGTAGTCGTGCAACGCACGGGCGGCCGGTTCGATAGCGGCTACCCGTTGCTGATGGGCATTTACATCCAGGTCTGCCGGCAGTTCAAAGTTGTCCTGCTCGGCGCACCAGGAAATCTTTTCCAGTTGCCCGGCCTGTTCGGCAGGCAGCTCTGGCCAGTTGCCGATAGCGGCGCCACGGATATAACCAAAGCACCATTCTTCCGCCAGGGTCAGTGGCTGGTCCTGATGCTCGGTTTCCTCGAAACGTGCCTTGAAACCCTGGGCGTCGGTCGCCAGTTGCGTGGCAATGGCGTTCATATGGCGCACGCACAGTTCAAGGAACTGGCCAGCTTCTTCCGGGCTTTCCCAATCCGGGTTCTGCCCACCAAAGATACCGGGGAACCATTCGGCAACCTCCACCTGCGCGGGGCTTGAAATCAGGGCGGTGAAGTAACCGTCGAGCTCGGCCAGGTTCAGCACCGAATGGTCGTCGCCGTACTTGAGCAGGGTGTCGTCGATGAACTCGAAATCGGCGGGGGCGAGGGGTTGGTCGTGCATGGGCATATCCTTTGTGCGTGGAACGCCGCTGATGGGGCGGCTTAAAGCGCGGAGGATGGCGCGTGTCGGGGTTTTAATCCAGCTTCTTCAACGCTTTTCCCACAGGACGCACAGCTTGCTCATGCACATCGAACCTGCCACCGCGAGAATGATCGGCACCAGGAAGTCATGGTCGATGCGGGTGAATTCCGCCACCAGCACGATTGCCGTCAACGGCATGCTCATGCTCGATGCCAGGAACGCCGCCGCACCGATGATCGCGAACGCCCCCAGCGGCACGCCGGGCCACAGCAGGCTCCAGGCGCCGCCGAGGATGATGGCGAGCAGGGCGCCGTTGGCCAGCGCCGGGGTCAGCAAACCGCCTTCGGCACCGGCGCGCAGGCTGCTCGCCGTGATCAGTACCTTGACCACCAGCAGCACCGCGGCAAGGCCGATGGTCAGCTCATTGTCAAAGCCCAGTTGCGCCGGGCCCTTGCCGTTGCCGAGGATCTGCGGCAGGAAAATCGCCAGGCCCCCGATGATCGTGAAGTTGATCAACGACAGTACCGGCAACCGCCAGCCACGGGCGGCGTTGCTGCGGGCCGCGCCGGTCAGCCGGTTGAATCCGTAGGCGGCCAGGCCAAACACCGGCCCGCAGGCCAGCGCCCAGGCGATCAAGCCAGGGCTGAGCACAAAGTGCGGCACCACGTATTGCGCCTCTGCGCCCAAGCCAATCCAGGCCACCGATGCACCGATGGCCGAGGTGGCTAACGCAATCACTGCCGCCGGCCAACTGAACACACCCACCAACACTTCGAGCACAAACACCGCGCCGCCCAACGGCACGTTGTACACCGCCGCCAGCCCGGCGCCCGCACCGCAGGCGACGATCAGTCGGTGCATGTCCGGCGCCAGTCGCGCCCGTTGTGACAACCAGGTGGCGGCCAGCGCGCCGACTTCCCGTGGCGCCACTTCACGGCCCAATGGCGAGCCGAGGGCCACAGTGATGATTTGCAGCACGGCGTGGGCGAGGGTGGTCTTGGGCGGCATGATCGGTGCCTGGGCGGAGACCGCTTGCTTGATGCTCACCAACGGGCGGCCATAGCGGTAGATCAACCACCAACCCGCACCGGCCACCAGGCCACAGGTGATCAGCACCAGCACCCGGCGTTCGGGCGCGGCGGCGGTGACGCCGAGCAAAAAGGTTTCATGGCTGATCAGGCTGTCGAGGCTGTAGCCGTAGGCCAGATGCTGGATGCCGTGCAGCAGTAAGGCGAGGAGCATGCCGCCCAGGCCGGCGCCGATGCCGGTGAAGATGACGACGAGTGCGAGAATCAGCAGCGAACGGGTTTTTGAGGGCATGAAGGGTCCAGGGAGCCGGGTTTCCGAGTCCGATTCTATAGCGCAATGGTGACGCCATAGCCCCGAGATGTAATGCACATGCGCGAACTGGCCTTCCACAACATTGCATTACGTTCAGATTACTTTAACGGCCCGGCCAATTGCCTGAATCGGACCTGTCGGCTTGCCGGTTTTCGACCCGCCGGGATTTTCCAGGGTCAGCTCAAACAGCTGGTTCGGCGCCAGTGGCGGGAGTTTGTCCAGGGGCACAGATAACGTCTGCCCCGGCTTGACCAGGCCCAGCGACACCGGGCCTTGCCAGTCTTCACCCTTGGTCCAGAACTGCAGCGTCTTGTCTGCCGGTACTTCCATGATGCCCAGGGGAATCAGCTGGATTTCCTGGGTATTGCTCGCCTGGATCACCCAGCCCGGGGCCTGGTTTTGCGGGGCTACCAGCACCACCACATACGCGGTCGGGTTGATGGCGACCGTACGGGTCAACAGCAGTGTCGCCAATACCAGGCTCGCCGCGATGCCGGCGCCGGCCAGTCCGCGCCACAACGCCAGCCTGTTCCACCATGAGACCGACGAGTCCCGGGTGGCTGAATGCCCCAGGCTGCGCTCGATGCGTCGCCATAAATACACCGAAGGCGTTGCCGGGGCGGCCTGTCCAGTCAGTGGCAGCAGGCGCTGTTCCCAGGCGTCCACTGCCGCACGCAAGTCGGCATCGGTGGCCAGGCGCTGTTCCACCTCGGTGCGTTGCTCGGTGGGCAAGGTGCCCAGCACATATTCGCTGGCCAGTTCGTCGATGCTGTTCATGCCATGCACTCACGCAATGCCGCGAGGCTGCGTTTGATCCACGCTTTCACGGTACCCAGCGGGGTGCCGAGTTTGTGCGCGATTTCGCTGTGGGAATAACCGTCTACATACGCATGCAGGATGCAGTTGCGGCGGGCCGGGTCGAGTTGTTCGAGGCAGCTGTAGATCCGCCCCGAGTGCGCCTGATAGTCGAAGGTATCAGCGCGCTCTGCGCTTTCATGCTCTTCGCTGAGGGGCACTTCGCGTCCATTGCTGCGCACGGCATTTAGCGCCAGGTGCCGGGTCACGCTGTATACCCAGCCGCGGGCCGAGCCTCTGTGCGGGTCAAAACTGGCCGCGCCGTTCCAGATCTTGATGAAGGCGTCATGCACGATATCTTCGGCCACCGCCTTGTCACGCACGATGCGCAACGCGACCCCCAGCAGCCGGCTGCTTTCCTGTTGATACAGCCGGCGCAAGGCCGGTTGTTCGCCACGGGCGCAGGCCAGCAGGCAGGCTTGATAGTCAAAATCGGCTTCAGGCAAAGACAGGTTTCCAGGTGGAGGCCCCGGCGGTGAGCCCGGGGCGCTTTGGCAGCAGCGTAGACGAATCTGGTCAGTTGGCCGCCCAGAAGATGTAGTCGGCCTGGTACTTGACCACTTCCTGCTTGCCCTTGTTGGCCGCCGTGCATTCCGTGCCTGGCGCCACGCCGCCCTTGAGGGCCACCCGCTGGATATACGCGACGCCACTCATCGCGCCCTTGCCTTCGGCGGGGTTGGCCTTGACCAGTTGATAAGGCAGGTTGCCAGGGCTGGACGGCGCCACGGCCAACTGGGTGCCGGTGACTTTCGAACCATCCTTGGCCTGCCAGGTGGCCGGCGGGCCGAAGTAGCTACCGACCTGCTGGCCGCTGCGGTCATTGAGCACCGCCTTGGGACCGACGAAAAACCATTCGGTCTGGCCGGCAGCATTGGCCTTGTCCCGGCATTCGTAGGTGATTTCGCCGACTCCGGTGGTTTCCATGGTCACCTTGTGGCCGTCCGGCACCTTGATGCTGTCAGGTAAACCGGTCTGGGCAAAGGCAGTCGGTGCAGCGGCGAACAGGCAGGTCACGCAGAACAGGGCTTTGGCGTTCATCGGTGTCTCTCCATAAGGGCAGCAAGGCGCTGCTACCTGTACTACCCACGGCACGCGCAAACGGATGCAGCGATTAGAAAATAAATCTTCAAGGGCGCACACTGTGGGCCCCCGCACTACCAGAGGAGAGATTGACGATGACCGGTGTTCACAAGTCTGCTCAACAGGGCTTCTCTACTCAGGCCGTCACGTACGCCCAAGGCCGGCCGGACTATCCACGGCAACTCACGGGTTGGCTCACCGACGCCCTGCAGATCAATCCCCACTCCACGGTCATCGACCTGGGCGCCGGCACCGGCAAGTTCACCCGCTTGCTCAGCACCGTGGCGCCGACGTTGATCGCAGTGGAGCCGGTGGAGGCAATGGGGGCGCAGTTGCACAAACTGCTGCCCCAGGTGCGCCTGCTGTCGGGCACCGCTGAAGCCATCCCCCTGGAGGCGGCCACCGCTGATGCCCTGGTGTGTGCCCAGGCGTTCCATTGGTTTTCCACGGAAGCGGCCCTGGCGGAAATTCACCGGGTGCTCAAGCCGGACGGTCGCCTTGGGTTGATCTGGAATGTGCGGGATGAGTCGGTGGACTGGGTCGCGGCCATCACCGAAATCATCACGCCCTACGAGGGCGACACACCGCGCTTTCATACCGGACGTTGGCGCGAGGCCTTTACCGGCGAGTATTTTTCCGCCCCCGAAATGACCTGCTTCCCCTACAGCCATGTCGGCAGCCCCCAGGAAGTGATCATGGACCGCTTCCTTTCCGTGAGCTTTATCGCCGCATTGCCACCGGCAGAAAAGGCGCAGGTGACTGAGCAGTTGCAGTCGCTGATCAACACGCATCCGGCCTTGCGCGGCCGTGAGACGGTTGCGTTTCCGTACCAGACCCAGGCTTATCGCAGCCAGCGGCTGATCAGAAAGGCATAAAGTCAGATCGTTTTGATATAAGTAGTTATAAGAAAAATCGCTATGCTGCGGCCAGAATTTTATAAGGCCGCAGGTAGTGGTAATGGATGTAGGTAATTTTGGTTTCTCGATTGCTGGCCTGATTGTTGGATTTATCGTGGGAATGACCGGTGTAGGCGGGGGCTCGTTGATGACGCCGATCCTGCTCTGGTTCGGCATCAACCCGGCAACCGCCGTGGGCACCGACCTGTTGTACGCCGCCATCACCAAGTCCGGCGGGGTGCTGGTTCACAGCAAGAATCGCAACATCGACTGGACCGTCACCGGCTGGCTGACCCTGGGCAGCGTGCCCGCCGTGTTGCTGACCTTGTGGTTTCTCAAGAGCCTGGACACCGACCCCGCCGCCTTGAACGCGGTGATCAAGCAGTCCCTGGGCGTGGTCTTGCTGCTGACGGCCACGGCGATCCTGTTCAAGAACAAGCTGTTGGCCTTTGCCCAGCGGCATGCCGGCGACGACTACAAGATGGCGCCGCGCAACCTTAATGCGCTGACCATCATCACCGGCGCTGTCCTCGGTACCATGGTGGCCCTGACCTCCATCGGCGCCGGTGCCCTGGGCACGGTGGCGCTGTTTATCCTGTACCCGTTCCTGGCCACCAAGCGCCTGGTGGGTACCGAAATCGCCCACGCCGTGCCGCTGACCCTGGTCGCCGGCCTCGGCCACGCCAGCATGGGCAACATGGACTGGACCCTGCTGGGCTTCCTGTTGCTGGGCTCGCTGCCGGGGATTTATGTCGGCAGCCACATGGCCGGCAAGGTCCCGGACGGGATATTGCGTCCTTGCCTGGCGTTCATGCTGGTGATGATCGGCTTCAAGCTGGCGTTTTAACGCGCCGGCCCATTGCCGATCTGCCACACAAACGGCGGCTCGGTGCGGTTGATCACCCAGTCGCCGACAATCCGCGCCTTGTAGATCACCGGGTTGTGGGACGACACGGTGCGGGCGTTGCGCCAGTGCCGGTCGAGGGCTTTGCCCTGGCGCACATCCGAAGCCCCCAGTGCGTTGAACAGTTCAGTGGTGGCGCGCTGGATCAGTTCCGAGACCACCACCTGCGCCGTGGCTGATTCGATTTCGGCGGTCACATTGGCTTCGCGCTCCACGGCATCGTCCCCACCGAACCGCGCCACATAAGCCCGCTGCGCTGGAACTGCGGCTTTCAATGCGCTGGCTTCGGCGGCGTATACCAGTGCTGCAACTTCACCCACCACCTGCTGAATCTGCGAGTCCTGGCTCACATGGGCGGCATTGCCATGGCTGTAGATTCGTTTGCGGCTGCGCACCTGATGCGCCACATCCTTGAGGGCCGCGCGGCCGATGCCGGCGAGGGTGGCGAGCAGCACCAACTGATAGAACGCAGTCTGATATTTGAAGCGCGTGGCAAAGTCGATGACGTTTTCCGCCTCCACCACCGCATCGGTAAAACGCGAGGTGCCGCTGCCGGTGGTACGTTGGCCAAAGCCGTCCCAGTCATCGCTTTGCGCCACGCCGGGCTGGCGGGTGCGGGTGGCGGCAATCACATCGCCGCCGGTGTCGCTGCGTTGGGCGTAGACGTCGATCCAGTCGGAAAACAGGCTGCCGGTGCTGTAGAACTTTTCACCGTTGAGTTTCCATTTGTCGCCGTCGGGGCTGACTTTAGTGACGACATCGCCGATGGCCACGCTGCCGATTTCGGTCCAGGCGCAGCCCACGATGTCACCGTCGACAAAGCGTTTGAACCAGAGGTCTCGCGCCGCGCCGGGTGCGGCATTCAGGCGGTCTTCGGCAAACGCGAAGTGCCCGCGCAAGGCCTGGGGCACGTTGGAGTCGGCTTCGGCCAGTTCGATCAGCAGTTCGAATAGCTGGGGCAGGGAGGCGCCGCCACCGCCGTATTCCACCGGGACGCGCACGGCGCCAAAGCCGGCTTGCTTGAGCCATTGGATCGGCTCGTAGGGCAGGGCGCGGGTTTGTTCGCGCTCTACGGCACCCTCGGCGATGCGCTGGAAAATCGGCCGGAAGCGTTCGGCCAGGGCGTGATAATCGACGCCGGTGGACAGTGGATTGATCACGTGATGTTCGGTCATGGGGACGGTTCCTGGGCAGTGAGATAGGTGAGCTATTGCACGGTCCATGCCGGGCGCGAAGGCACGTATTTACGGGACGGGTGCCGATTCAACTGTTGTTCCTGCAACAGCAAAACGACAAACCGCTGCAATCCATGACAGCTCGGAACAGGCTGCTTTTCGCCTGTTTCCGCGCTCGAAGGCCGGTAGTGCGGGCCTCTCACGCCCACTGGCACAGTTGCTGCTCCACACCTCGTACATGCCAATCCGCGAGGTACAGTCCAATGAGTCAGCAAGCCGTCAAATTTGCCTACTGGGTGCCCAACGTCAGCGGGGGGCTGGTGGTCAGCAAGATCGAACAGCGCACCCACTGGGGCATCGACTACAACCGCAAGCTGGCGCAGTTGGCTGAAGAAGCCGGCTTTGAATACGCCCTGACACAGATTCGTTTCACCGCCGGTTATGGCGCCGAATACCAGCATGAGTCGGTCGCGTTCAGCCACGCGTTGCTGGCGGCCACCACCAAGCTCAAGGTGATCGCGGCAATCCTGCCGGGCCCCTGGCAACCTGCGCTGGCGGCCAAGCAACTGGCAACCATCGACCAACTCACCAACGGCCGCGTTGCCGTCAATATCGTCAGCGGCTGGTTCAAGGGTGAGTTCCAGGCCATCGGCGAACACTGGCTGGAGCACGACGAGCGTTATCGCCGTTCCGAGGAATTCATTCGCGCCCTGAAAGGCATCTGGACCCAGGACAACTTCACTTTCCGGGGTGATTTCTACCGCTTCGACAACTACAGCCTCAAGCCCAAGCCACTGGGCGAGCCCCACCCGGAAATCTTCCAGGGTGGCAGTTCGCGGGCCGCGCGGGACATGGCGGCACGGGTGTCGGACTGGTACTTCACCAACGGCAATACCCCGGAAGGCATCAAGGCCCAGGTCGATGACATTCGCGCCAAGGCGGCGGCCAATAACCATTCGGTGAAAGTCGGTGTGAATGCGTTTGTGATCGCTCGCGACACCGAGGAAGAAGCCCGCGCCGTGCTCGCGCAAATCATCGAGCAGGCCGACCCGGAAGCCGTCAACGCGTTTGGCGATGCGGCGAAACAGGCGGGCAAGGCGTCACCGGAAGGTGAGGGCAACTGGGCCAAGTCGACCTTCGAGGATCTGGTGCAATACAACGACGGCTTCAAGACCAATCTGATCGGCACCCCGCAGCAGATTGCCGAGCGCATCGTCGCCTTGAAGGCGGTCGGCGTGGACCTGGTACTGGCCGGCTTCCTGCACTTTCAGGAAGAAGTGGAATACTTCGGCAAGCGTGTATTACCGCTGGTGCGCGAACTGGAAGCCAAGGCCGGGATCAAGCAAGTCGCCTGAACACCACCACCGCTGCCCGCAATTTGTTATTGCCGAACCGGCACATTCGCTCGAACTCCCCATGGCTGACCGGCAGATGCTGGCAGTCCATGGGCTGGCGATGCTGGCTGTGGTCGACGTCCGGGTCGTGCAGGTACACGAAGTCTTCGTCGCAGTCGGTGACGATTACCCAGTGGGGCGACTTGGAGCGGGTCAGGCGGTAGCTGCTGATCAACACCAGCGGCTGGCCGCCTTCGCGCAGCACCTGGGGTAAATCCAGCGGGCCGCCGAGCACTTGCTCAACGTCGCTCAAGGCCAACTCTTCCTCGAAGGCGTCATGCACCAAACGCATGACGTCTTTTTTATGCTGATCACGTACCCCGTCGAGAAACAACGGTCCGCTGACATTGACCTGCATGCGCACCCGAAAGCCCCGGCGCCAGGCGGCCAGCGCCAAGCCCTGGGGGCTGCAGCCGCCATGGCCGGCGGTCATGAACACGGTGGTTGCCTCGCGCCAGATCTGCAGTTCTTCCCGGCGCTGGGCCACCCGCGCAGGTTCCAGGGCACCCATGGCCATCAGCAGGCTGGCGGCGCCGCAGGTGAAGTCGGTGGTTTGCTGGTAATAGGGCACGCTCAAGGCGCGCGCGTCCTGGTGCTGGAGGATGCGTTTCTCCAGGCGCAGGGCAGGGGCGTGGTCTTCGTAGTAGTCGTTGACCAAGGCAAAGCGCCGGTAGCCGTTGCGCTCATACAGGGCGATGGCGCCGGGGTTGTCGGTACGCACTTCCAGGCGCAGGTAGGCGCAGTCATGCTCCACCGCACAGGCTTCGATGCGCGTCAGCAGCTGTTTGCCCAGGCCCAGGCCCCGGGAAGACTCGGCGATGGCGATGGAGTACAGGCGCGCCAGGGAGGTGCCCCGGTGGAACAACACCAGGGCGTAGCCCAGCAATTCGCCGTGTTTTTCTGCCACCAGCAGTTGCCCGTGGGCGCGACTGACCATCCACTGGAAGCTCCGGGTGGAGAGCCGGTCCGTGGTGAAACAGTGCTGTTCCAATGCCACCAATGCAGGCACGTCATCGGGTGTTGCAACGCGAAAGGAAAGAGCCATGTGACCGCCGTAAAAGTTGCGTAACGAAACGGGACTTCTCTAAAAGATCGTGCTTAATAGAAAAGGTCTAGTTCTCTAAAGCGGATCAATCAATATGTCAGCGGTACAAGGTCATTGGCGTGAAGTATCCGAGCAAACAGTGGCGGCGACAATAACTTCCAACGGTTATTTTTCCAGCCCTCCCAAGAGTGCAAGTCAAGTCGTGATCATTGTCGAGCGCAAGGAAGACTGGGCCTCGTACTTCCCCAGCGAAGACATCGTCACCGCCCAGGAATACCTTGAGCAAACCCGGGAAAACGAGACGGGCAAGCGCGTGCAGGTGATCAACCTGTGCCGCAGCTACAAGTACCTGGGGCACGGCTACTACTGCTCGCTGCTGGCCGAGGCGCGGGGGCACAAGGTGATTCCGTCGGTGCGCACCATCAGCGAACTGACGAAAAAGTCCCTGTACGGCCTGGCCCTGGATGACCTCGATAAAACCCTCGATAAAGCCTTGAGTCATCATCTCTACAGCAACACCGAAGGCTTTACCCTGACACTTTACTTTGGCCGGACCAATATTGAACCCTTGCAGGATCTGGCCCGCCAATTGTTTGAAGCGTTTCCCTGTCCGATCCTGTTAGTTGAGTTTCGCAAGAATAACGGCTGGCACATCGAAGGCATCAAGTCTGGCGTATTGCACAAGTTGCGTGATGACCAGGAAGACCAATTCGCGAATGCCCTGGACAACTTCAGCCGCAAGATCTGGCGTCAACCGCGCTCCCGCCGTCTGGCCCGCTATGACCTGGCGATCCTGCACGACCCGCAGGAACAACTGCCGCCGTCCAACGCCCGCGCCCTGGAAAATTTCGTCCGGGTCGGCAAGGGGCTCGGCATCGACGTGGAACTGATCGAACGCAAGGACTACGCCCGCCTGGCCGAATACGACGCCCTGCTGATCCGCGAGACCACCAGCGTCGACAACCACACCTACCGCTTCGCGAAAAAGGCCGAAAGCGAAGGGCTGGTGGTGATGGACGACCCGGCCTCGATCCTGCGCTGTACCAACAAGGTCTACCTCACGGACCTGCTGAAAAGCCATCAACTGGGCATGCCCGCCACCGAAATTCTCTACAAGGAGCGACCCGAAGATTTCGAACGGGTGGGTGAGCGCCTCGGCTTCCCGCTGGTGCTGAAGATCCCCGACGGGTGTTTCTCCCGCGGCGTGATCAAGGTCGAAAGCCAGCAAGCGCTGCTGACCGCCACCGCCGAACTGTTCGAGCATTCCGTGTTGCTGCTGGCCCAGGAATTTTTCTACACCGAGTACGACTGGCGCATCGGCGTCCTCAACCGCAAACCGATCTTTGCCTGCCAGTACTTCATGTCCAAGGGGCATTGGCAGATCTACAACCACAAGGCCATCGGCCAGGACATCAACGGCGAGTGCCGCACCCTGGCGGTCCACGAAGCCCCCAAGGCGGTGGTGGAACTGGCGGTAAAAACCGCCAACCTGATCGGCGACGGCCTGTACGGCGTCGACCTCAAGCAGTCCGGCGACAAGGTGGTGGTGATCGAGGTCAACGACAACCCCAACATGGACGCCGGCATCGAAGATGCCTACCTGCAAGACGACTTGTATTCCCTGGTACTGGAAGAGTTCGTGCGACGCCTGGAGTTGAAGCGTCAAGGCCAGGTGTGGTGACGCGCGATGATCCAGCGCTTTGAATTAACCGATGGCAAGTTGTACAACAGCCTGGGGGACGGCGGGGATGTCTTGCTGTTCAGCAATCCTGACCCCCACGAGCGCAAGTACCTGCGCGACTGCTACAAGCTCGATGAACACGCCCTGGCTTCGGCGCTGGACCCGGACGAAGTGTCGCGCATCGAGTTCCACCCCGATAACCTGTTCCTGATCTGGAAGCGCCCGGAGAACTATTCCGGCGGCGGCAACCTGGTGTTTGAAGTATCGTCCTGCGGCCTGTTGTTTTCCGGGGACCAACTCCTGGTGATCGCCACCGACGACAGCCAGCTTTCCGGGCTGGGGGCGCGCCGGCCATTGCGCACGCCGCTGGATGTGTTGCTGGACTTGCTGCTCAACAACATCCATCACTACCTGGGCCACCTCAAGGTGATCAAGATGGTCGCCCGGGAACTGCAGCAGCAGTTCAATGCATCGATGAGCAATCGCCACCTGATGCAGATGTTCAACCTCAGCGAAAGCCTGATCTATTACATCAACGCCCTGCACAGCAACGGCGCGGTGCTGACGCGCCTGCGCAACCATGGGGAAAAGGAACATTTCAGCGCTGAAACACTGGGCCTGATCGATGACCTGATTATCGAGAACAACCAGTGCTACAAGCAGGCGGAGATTTACTCCAACGTGTTCTCCGGGCTGATCGACGCCCGGGGCAACCTGATGAACAACAGCATGAACAACCTGCTGCGCAAGCTGACGCTGATCAACGTGGTGTTCCTGCCGTTGAACCTGATCGCCAGCGTGGGCGGGATGTCGGAGTTCAGCATGATGACGGCGGGCACGCCGTGGTGGATTTCGTACCCGTTGTTCATGGCCGCGATGGGACTCGGGGCGGGGTTGATGGTGCTGGGGTTGAAGCGGATTGCGGGGAGTGGCGACAAGGCAGTATGACTAAAATCCTGAATATCACTGAGGTCTAAATGTGGGAGCGGGCTTGCTCGCGAAAGCGGTGGATCAGTCACTGTAGATGGCGACTGTCACACCGCTTTCGCGAGCAAGCCCGCTCCCACAGGGGATGTGCGCCATTCAGACGTCCGGCTGCAACGTCAGCACCTCAAACCCATCCCGCGTCACCGCCACGGTATGTTCCCACTGCGCCGACAAGCTGTTGTCCCGCGTCACCACCGTCCAGCCATCCTTCAAGCTGCGCACCTTGGCGCTGCCCTGGTTGAGCATCGGCTCAATGGTAAACACCATGCCTTCACGCAGTTCGAGCCCGGTACCGGGGCGGCCGAAGTGCAGGATCTGCGGGTCCTCGTGCATCTCGCGGCCAATGCCATGCCCGCAATATTCACGCACCACGCTGTAGCCGTTGCTCTGGGCATGGTTCTGGATGGCGTAGCCGATATCCCCCAGGCGTGCGCCGGGCTTGACTTGGCGGATGCCGGCCCACATCGCTTCAAAGGTCATTTCCACCAGGCGCCGGGCCTTGGGCGAGACATTGCCGATCATGTACATCTTGCTGGAGTCGGCGATATAGCCGCCTTTCTCCAGGGTGATGTCGATGTTGACGATGTCGCCGTCCTTGAGCACGGCCTTGGCGCTGGGCATGCCATGGCACACCACCTCGTTGATCGAGGTATTGATGCAGAAGGGGTAGTCGTACTGGCCCAGGCTCGCCGGTCGCGATTGCAGGTCATTGCGGATGAAGGCTTCCACCGCGCTGTCGATCTCCAGGGTCGACTGGCCGGCGGCGACAAAACCATCGAGCATGGTAAACACCTGGGCCAACAGGCGGCCGGATTCGCGCATCACGGCAAGTTGTTCGGTGGTCTTGATCATTCGCTGCGCCCCCGGATCAGGTCGGGCTTGTCCAGCAACAGTTTGTTGATCAGGTCGTTATAGGCCAGGTGTGGATTGAGTTCGGCGAGCAGGCCGATCTTGATCCAGAACTCGGCCTGGGCGTTGATGGAACGGTCCATGGTGGCGCTGGCCAGACGGAGTTGTTCGTGCAATTGGTCGGTGATCTTGACGATGCCCATGAGCTTCACTGTGCAGAGTTGATATACAAAGCGTATACGTTTCGTATGCTCTACGTAAAGCCTGGCGTTTCGCCATTGACTTGCCCGGTGGCGCCGGTTAATTTTGATTCATGACATTTCAAACCTTTCGTTGCCAGCCAAGCATTATTACCGCCATTCCTCATTTGGCGGGATAGCGCTCGGCTGTACCCAAACCCGCCCTAGAGGCGGGTTTTGTTTTTCCGTCTCCAGGGCCTTGTAAACACCCAGGAGACATCCATGAGTACCCGCCCGGCGAGCCAGCCCCAAGATTCGGGATTGCTTGAGCACTACGTGAAGAAGATCCTGGCCGCCCCGGTCTACGACCTGGCGGTGCGTACGCCATTGCAGGCAGCGCCGGCGCTTTCGGCGCTGCTGGGTAATCAGATCCTGCTCAAGCGCGAAGACTTGCAACCGACCTTTTCCTTCAAGATCCGTGGCGCCTACAACAAGTTGGTGCAACTCAGCGCCGAGCAAAAGGCCCGGGGCGTCATCACCGCGTCGGCGGGCAACCATGCCCAGGGCGTGGCATTGGCGGCGCGGGAGTTGGGGATCAAGGCGACGATTGTCATGCCGTGCAGCACCCCGGAGCTGAAAGTGTTGGGCGTACGCTCCCGAGGCGGCGAGGCGGTGTTGCATGGGGCCAGCTTTCCGTTCGCCTTGGCCCATGCGTTGCAATTGGCCGAGGCCACCGGCAGTACGTTTGTTTCGCCGTTCGACGACCCGGACGTGATTGCCGGGCAGGGCACAGTGGGGATGGAAGTGCTGCGTCAGCAGCAGGGCCCGCTGGACGCGATCTTCGTCCCGGTGGGCGGCGGCGGGTTGATCGCCGGTATCGCGGCCTACGTGAAATACCTGCGGCCCGAAGTGCGCATCATCGGCGTCGAGCCCGAAGGCTCCAGTTGCCTGCTGGCAGCCTTGCGCGCTGGGAGCCGGGTGGTGTTGCCGAGTGTCGACAGCTTTGCCGATGGCACGGCCGTGGCCCAGATCGGCGCCTATGGTTTTGAAATCTGCCGGCACCATGTGGATGAAGTGATCACCGTCAGCAATGACGAACTGTGCAGTGCCATCAAGCTGATCTACGACGATACGCGCTCGATCACTGAGCCTTCAGGTGCCCTGGCTGTCGCCGGTATCCGCAAGTATGTCGGGAAGACTGGCCTCCAGGGGCAAACATGGGTGGCGATCAACTCCGGGGCCAATATCAACTTCGATAGTTTGCGGCATGTTGCTGAACGAGTGGCTGCTCAGACAGGTTAAACGTTTAACCTAAAGACTGTTTAATTTAGTTACATTCATCCGTTTGGATAGTGGTTATGAAGGCGTCAAAAAGTTTGTTGCGGGCACTTATAGCGAGCGGTCTTTCAATTTGCATGATGCCAAGGGAGGCTCATTGCAAGACGCATGAATCGACGGCACGTAATTTTGTCCGAAAGCCCCGATTTGTCTGGGGCGCAGGGCAGTGCGTATGGCGGCACGTTTAATGCTTTATAAGATCCTGTTACAACTCTGAATGAGCTACAAGCACGACGGTTCATACCTCAAACGGGAGGGTTGATGGCGGTCTGCCACGTAACTTATATAAGTAATGTCGTCGCTTATGAGGAAAGGATCCAACGCATTTCGAGCGAGCCTAGTACGCTGGGTAAGCAAAGCCGTCTGCCAGGGCTGGTCAGGCGCAAACGGCGAGCGTGTCACCGCGTTCGCCAGCCGTACGAATAAAGAATATTGATAACAATCGATTGGCAATCTCATAAAAGGAGAGGTCGGCCATGCTTTCGGATCTGGAATTACGCGGCATTATTGAAGGAAGTTTTCTGCCTAAGCGCTGTGAAGTCACCAAGGCGCCAGACGCCTCGCTGACGGTGAAGGTTTATCACGAGATCGACCATGACCGGGTCGACTTGGTGGTCACCGGCATTTGCGCGAACAAGCTCGACAGCAGTCGGGCGATCTGCAATTTGATTACCGAGTTGCGTGAAGACCTCAAGCACACCCACACCCATGCCCCGGCCCTCAAACGAGCCGGTGCGCGTCCTTTCTATTAAACGGACGTCTATTAAACGGACGGTTGAGCTTCAATCAGTGAAGACTTGCGGGCCTGGAGAAACGCCAGGCCCAACGCCGTTTCCGTGATCACCGCCAGCAAAATCCCCGGGCCCGCATGGCCGTTGATCCATTCGCTGATCCCCAACATCGCCAGCACAAAACAGCCGATCGCAAAGCCGGAGGTCATGGCATGCCGTGTCGCATCAGGTGGGGAATGGCGGGCGCGGTAAAACATGATGCCAATGGCCAGGAACAGCGCGGCGTTGCGTCGGGCGACCAGGCCGGTGGCACTGGAGTATTCAACACTCCACACCCACAGGAGCAGGTCCGGGCGCAAACCCCAGATCAGCGCGAGGGCAAAGCACAGCAGGGCAGTGAAGGTAGCGAGGGGACGGAAGTGCACTTGCATGGCGAATCCTTTCAGCCGTAACGAGCGCTCAAGGATACCCCTGTAGGAGCGAGCTTGCTCGCGAAGAACGCAAGGCCCGCGTACATTCAGGATGCCCGCGTTTCGCTGGAGTCTTTCGCGAGCAAGCTCGCTCCTACAAAAAAGCCGATCGGTTCAATTCTGGAAATCACAGGCTTCCGACAGTTTGCGATAGCCCACGTCCTGGACTTTCCCTTGACTGTCCACGAACTTGATATCGGCCTTGATCACCTTGCATTCATTGGTATCGGTTTCATGCATGGCAAGCACCTTCTGCACATCCATCTTCTCGCCGTAGTGATAAGGCGTGACGACGGGTGCGGTGTCAGCCTGCGCCATCCCCGTTACAGCCGTCAGGGCCAGTGCAGCACCGAGCATTAACGTACGCAGTTTCATGGTGTTTCTCCGCAAGTCGTTCGCAGGCTCAACAACGTGATGAGCCGCGGCCGCCCTGGGCAACGGTTGGAGCCGTGCGAGTGCGGTCGAATCAAATGTCTTCCCGGGGGATTAACCATCGATTAAGTGAGGCTTTACTGACAAAAGCTTCATCTTCATGGGGGCGTGGGCTGCGTGAGGGAAGCATCTATTACGCCTTTTTTTATCACCTCACAACCTGTCAACTCTGACAGTTGTCTGTCCTGGGAACTGTGCCATAACTAGGTTGCCCCGGCGCTTGAAACGTCTCACCCGCCGGCCATCAAACTGGCCTCCAAGGAAAGAATAGCCATGAACAATTTGATCAACCGCACGCTGGTTCTCGCGATGGCGGGTGCAACTGCCTATACAGGCGCTGTCAGCGCAGCAACATTCGTCGGTGAAGGCACGGCTGCCGGGAAGCAATGTGTTTCCTTGGCGGTCAACAACTCGGGCGTTGTGGTGGGTACCTGTACCCCGGGCACTACTTCGGGGCCATCCGTGGCGTGGGTCGCGTCCACGGCAGGCACTGAAGTTCCGCTACCGCCATTGGTGAGTGGCCAAGGCTGCACCGCCGTGGCTATAGACAATAACGGACAAATAGCGGGCTCATGCAAAATGGCAGACAATCGAGCCACCGCCGTCATCTGGAACAGCGCTACGCCGGGCGCTGCGCCGGTGGCGTTGCAAGCCGTCTCGGTATTGGGCACTGGATTACTGCCTGAGGCGCGCACTGTCATTAGTGCCTTCAACCAGAGCGATGTATTGGCCGGGGCGAGCTTAAGCGGTACCGGTGACGCAACGGCAGTGTTGTGGTTTTCCGGGAGTACAGCCCCGCTTCAAGTGTCCGCCCTGCACGACAACTGCTTTCCCGCCGACATCAACAACACGCCTATAAACGGTGTGCCCACCGTTGCGCTCGACTGCCCGAATCCTGCGTCTGGCAACACCGTCGCCAAAGTCGTGCAGAAAACCGGGCTACTGGGCACCTTGGTCACGACGCCCTTGACCACACCTGCCGGTAGCACGGGCTGCAGCGTAAGCAGCGTAAACAATGCAGTGCAGTTGCTGGGCACTTGCCACTTCTCGGCGCCGGATGTGCCCCAAGCCGTCTACTGGCCCAATCCAAGCGCCACGCCGGTTCAGTTGAGCAGCATTAGCGGTGTATCGGGGGCATCTCGAATCACCGGTTTGCGGTTGAACAATAACGGGCATGCCGTTGTGTCGTACCAGGACAGCAATGGCCATCATCTGTTGGCCTTCTGGACGCCTTCGTCGGGCAGCACTCAGTTGATTCCGCCGTTGGCAGGCGGCACACATATAGGCTTCGTGGATTTGAGTGATAACGACGTCGTGGCACTGACCAGCGAAAATGCCGGCGAGCATCACCAGGCCGCCACCTGGACTTCTGCGACGGGAACCGTGGCCATTCCACAGTTCGGCGGCGGTCAGGAAAGCGGTCTGACGGCGATATCCCCAAACGGCACTTATGTGGCAGGCGGTGCTGAAGACAGCACGGGCACCGACGATGCAGTCGTTGCAACGCTGCCATAGAAAAAGGCTCACCGGTTTACCGGACAAGTCTGATACAGCCAAGTTAATCGCTTTTGCTACCGTCGCCGCCAGGCCCATCAATCGGATGGCGTTGGCATTGGGTGGAGTTGGTTTGCAAAAGAAAATCGCAGCAGAGTTTCTTGGGACGTTCTGGTTGACCTTCTGCGGGTGCGGCAGCGCGATACTGGCCGCGGCGTTTCCGGAACTCGGGATCGGCTTCGCCGGTGTCGCCCTGGCCTTTGGCTTGACGGTGCTGACGATGGCCTACGCGGTGGGCAGTATTTCTGGTGCACACTTCAACCCGGCGGTGACCATCGGCCTATGGGTGGGGCGCCGGATGCCGGGCGTTGACGTGGTGCCGTACATCATTGCCCAAGTCGCCGGTGCGATTGTCGCCGCCGCCGTGTTGGCGCTGATCGCCAGTGGTCGTCCGGGGTTTGAAGTGGGCGCTTTCGCCGCCAACGGCTATGGCCAATTGAGCCCCGGGCATTACAGCCTGCTGGCCGCGTTGGTGGTCGAGGCGGTGGGGACGTTCTTTTTTGTGTTCATCATCATGCGTGTCACCGGCCCGGGTTCGGCTGTCGGGTTTGCGCCGATTGCCATTGGCCTGACCCTGACGCTGATTCACCTGGTGGCCATCCCCGTCACCAACACCTCGGTCAACCCGGCGCGCAGCACCGGGCCAGCATTGTTTGCCGGCGGGGAATACCTGATGCAGTTGTGGCTATTCTGGGCGGCACCGATAGTGGGGGCGGTAGTGGGCGCCATCGTTGCCCGGGCGGTTACCCGCGCTAGGGAAGCGTGAGCCTACCAGCTCATGCGTACCTGCGCATTACCGCTGAAACCCTCCAGCGTATAGCTGTCCAACTGGGTCTCCTCACATCTTCCAGAATTGCCTTTGTGTCGACGGGCGTTGCGCCTGGAACCAACGTGGCCAACACGATCCCGTGCTGCGCAAACCAAGTATCCGGCTCATGCTGGCCACTTCAATAGTGCAAATTGACCCCTATGCGTGTATGTCCGACAGCTTTTCCCGCTCCCGTGCGGCAACTGATCCCATTTGCCGAGGTGCCGTTACAGAAACCCGTAGGGAATCCGGGTTGAGTGGCGCTCTTTTCTGGGCTCAAAGTTTTCAATGGGGCATAGGGTGCTATAGACACAAAGGACACATGTTCCCATGCAATAGACTCCAGGTCTGTCGTGGTATCCAGTGGCGTTGCGCGAGCAACCGACGTGGCCAACACTATCCCTACGAACAAGCCAATCTTGATGTTTTTCATAAAATCTCCCGGCAACACAATGATGTTGGCGCCACTTCCTTGAGATTGAGGCGTAACCGGAGTCTTGACCCGAAAACCACGACTGACAACTGTCAAAGTTGACAGGTTGTGGAGGAAAGGAGAAAGGAGTAAATGAGTTGCCCCCGCAGCGCGCGGGGGCAGGCTGGGCTAGTTCAATTGCTGGCGGTAGGGCAGGTCCGGCCCGGTCTTGCTGCAGGTGAGTGCGGCAGCGCGGATGGCGAAGGTGAGCATGCTGCTGATCTGCTCGCGGGTCAGCCGTTGCAGGCCCTCTACCGAGTCCAGTTGCTGCTCGGTCAGCCAGGCAATCAACGCGGCTTGGAACGTATCGCCAGCCCCTACCGTGTCCGCCATGACGACCTTGGCCGCCGGCGCCGACCAACTGCCGTGCTGGCGGCTGAACACCGTCGCGCCGTCGCCGCCGCGGGTCAGGAACACCAGTTGGCAACGGTGCTGCAACCAGCCCTGCAGGACGCTTTCCGGTGTTTGGCCGGGGTAGAGCAGGTGCAGGTCTTCGTCACTGACCTTGATCAGGTCGGCATGCTTGACCAGCTCGGCCACGCGGGCGCGCCACAGCTCGATGTTCGGCTCCGGGTTCAGGCGTACGTTGGGGTCGAGGCTGATCAGGCGCTTGCCGCTTTCCCGGCGTACCAGGGCCAGCAGGGTGTCGGCAATCGGCTGCACCACCAGTGAGAACGAGCCGATGTGTACGCCACGCACTTCGTCGCCCAACGCCGGTAGATGCTCAAGTTGCAACTGGCGGTCGGCGCAACCTTCACCGCGAAAGCTGTATTGCGGTGAGCCATTGGCACCCACTGCGACCATTGCCAGGGTGGTGGGCGCTGAGAATTCCACGAGGTACTCCTCGCCCACGCCTTCGTCCTTGAGCACCTGCAACAGGCGTCGGCCCAGGTAGTCGTCGGAGATCCCGGCGAAAAAGCCCGCGTCGATTCCCAGTCGACGCAAGCCTACCGCGACGTTGAACGGCGAGCCGCCGGCAATCGCCTTGTAATTGACCCTGGATGCCTTGCCGCTGGCATCGTCCTCGCTGAAAAAATCAAACAGCGCTTCGCCACATACCAAATACATATTCGTTCGCTCTTAAAGGGATGCAACGTGCTGTTGATAACGCTCATAAGCCTGCTGGTAGGCGCTCACGCTGCCGGCATCCGGCAGTGTGCGGCTGGCTGCGTCGACGCTCACGCAGCGCTGGCACAACTGCGCCAGGCTTTCACCGGACTGGCACCACGCGGCCTGGATTGCCGCACCCAGGGCCGCCGCTTCGCTTTGTTCGGTGCAGACCACTTCGGTGTTCATGATATCCGCGACCATCTGCCGCCACACCGGGCTTTTCGAGCCGCCGCCGATCAGGCGGATGCTCTGGCTCTGCAGGCCGGTCTGGCGCAGCAGGTCCAGGCCATAGCGCAAGCCGAAGGTAGTGCCTTCGACCACGGCGCGGCACAGGTTGGCGCGGGTCAGATTGGTCATCGTCAGGCCGTGCAGGCTGCCGGTGGCGTGGGGCAGGGCGGGCACCCGCTCGCCATTGAGGAACGGCAGCATGCTCACGCCGTCGGCGCCGATCGGTGCCTGGGCCACCAACCCGTTGAACGCCACCAGATCCAGGTCGAACAGCTCGCGGATGACCCCGGTGGCGTTGGTCAGGTTCATGGTGCAGATCAACGGCAGCCAGCCGCCGCTGGATGAACAGAAAGTCGCCACCGACGCCTGCGGGCTGACATTGGCCTGATCGGCAAAGGCATACACGGTACCGGATGAGCCCAGGCTCATGGTGATCACGCCGGGGGCGATATTGCCGGTGCCGATGGCGCCCATCATGTTGTCGCCGCCGCCGCTGGACACCCGCGCATTCGGGTTGATGCCCAGGCGCTCGGCGATGGCTGGCAGGAGGGTGCCCACTGGCTGGTTGGCCTCGATCAACTCAGGCAGCGCAGCTTCCAGGCGCCCGTCGGGATCGATGTGGCGCAACAGTGCCAGGTCCCATTCACGGGTGCGCACGTTGAAATAACCGGTGCCGGAGGCATCGCCGTATTCGGCGCAGGCGCGGCCGGTGAGCCAGTAGTTGAGGTAGTCGTGGGGCAGCAGGATATGCGCGATCCGTGCGAACACCTCCGGGTGCTGTTCGCGGGTCCACAGCAGCTTGGACACGGTGTAGCCCGGCGCGATGGCCACGCCGAGGCGTTCCAGGGAGCCGCTTTCACCGCCCAGGTGTTGCAGCAGGCGATCATTTTCCGGCGCGGTTTCGGTGTCGCACCACAGTTTGGCCGGGCGCAGCACCTGGCCTTGGTCATCCAGCAATACCAGGCCGTGTTGCTGGCCGGAAACGCCGATGGCGAGGATGTCCTGGCCGTCAACCCCGGCCTGTTGCAAGGCGCGGTGAGTGGCTTCGGTAAACGCGTCCAGCCACTCCTGGGTGTGCTGTTCGCGGCGGCCGTTGGCACCGCTGATCAGCGTGTGGCTGGCGGCGCCCAGGCCCAGGACTTTGCCGCTGCTGGCGTCCAGCACGATGGCCTTGGTGCCCTGGGTGCCGCAGTCGATGCCGAGGTAGAGGTTTTGCTGGGTCATGGTAGGTCGCTCAGCCTATTGTTATGGAGAACTCGGTCAATGTGGGAGCGGGCTTGCTCGCGAATAGGGTGTGTCAGTTATGCAAATATTGACTGATCCACCGCTTTCGCGAGCAAGCCCGCTCCCACATTTTTGATTCGGTTCCGTCAGTTGAGATTGGCGAGCAGCCGCTCCAGCGTTTTGCTCACACCCACATCCTGCAGGCTCTCGAAACACCGCTCAAACGCTGCCACAAACTCGGGCGAGTTGGGAATAGCCGTACCAAAAATCTCTTCCACCCCCAGCAGCCGCTTGCTGATCAACGCATCTTCCGTCACCAGCCCCTGGCAAAACTCGGCGCGAGGGTCTGGAATCCGGTAGATCACCCCATTCTCATCCACGCCTTTCAAGTACAACGCCCAGGCCGCCACCACCAGCGCAGCACGCTCGGTCTCGCGACCATCGGCAATCAGGCGGTTGATGGTCGGTACGGTGAACTTGGGAAACTTCGACGAACCATCGGAACACACGCGCTCCAGCTGGTCGGCAATCGCCTGGTTGGAAAAGCGGTCCACCAGGGTCTGCTTGTATTCGGTCAGGTCGATACCCGGAACCGGCGCCAGGTTGGGCGTGACGTCCAGGTCCATGTAGGCGCGCATGTAGGCCACGAACAACGGGTCGTTCATGGTCTCGTGGACGAAGCGATAGCCCTTCAGGAAGCCCAGGTACGTCAATGCCAGGTGGCTGCCGTTGAGCAGGCCGATCTTCATCTCTTCATACGGTGTCACGTCATCGGTGAACTGCACGCCCACCGTCTCCCACGCGGGGCGGCCGTTGACGAACTTGTCTTCCAGCACCCATTGCACAAACGGCTCGCAGACCACCGGCCAGGCGTCGTCGATGCCGTGATCGTCATGCAATTGCAGGCGGTGCGCGGTGCTGGTCATTGGCGTGATGCGGTCGACCATCGCATTCGGAAAGCTCACGTTGGCCTTGATCCACTCGTGCAGGCCAGCGTCATGCAGCGCGGCGAAGGCCAGCAACGCCTTGCGAGTCACAGCGCCGTTGTGGGGCAGGTTATCGCAGGACATCACGGTAAATGCCGGCACCCCGGCGGCCCGGCGCTGGGTCAACGCCGCGCAGATAAACCCGAACACGGTTTTCGGCGAGCCCGGGTTGGCCAGGTCATGCTGGATCTGCGGCAGGTGGGCCATGAACTCGCCGTTGCTGTCGTCGATGCAGTAGCCGCCTTCGGTGATGGTCAGCGAGACGATGCGAATCTGCGGGCTGGCCAGCTTGTCGATCAACGCCTGGGCGCCGTCTTCGGCCAGCAGCATGTCGCTGATGGAGCCGATCACGCGCACTTCGGTGTCGTCGGTGTCGCCCAGTTCATACAGGGTGAACAGGTAGTCCTGGCCGGCCAGGTCGTCCCGCGCCTTGCGGTCCTCGCTGCGCAGGCCCACACCACAAATGCTCCAGTCCAGGCCCACGCCGGTATTCATCAAGGCATCGGTGTAATACGCCTGGTGGGCGCGGTGGAACCCGCCAACGCCGATGTGCGCGATGCCCTGGCTGGTATTGGCAATCGCATAGGCCGGCAGTTGCACTTCGGGCGCCAGTTGCGTGAGGTTTTGCTTGTTCAGTTTCATCGGGAAATTCTCGCGAAATCAGGCGGCGGCGCGCAGTGGGCGGGCCACGGCAACACCCTCAGCGTCGAACAGATGGCATTGGGTCGGGTCCAGGTACAGCTGCAGGGTCTCGCCATATTGGCTGGCCATGTCGCCACGGATCCGCAGGGTCAACGGCTCCTTGCTGGCGGTAATCACGTGGCAGAAGGTGTCGCTGCCGAGGCGCTCGCCGACGTCGGCGGTGACGGTCAGGGTGGCTTGCCCTGGCGCGGCGATTTCCAGGTGCTCCGGGCGAATGCCCAGGGTCACGGCGCTGCCGACGCTCAAGCTCGCGCTGCTCAGGGGCAGGCTGATGCGGCCGCCGGCGTCCAGTTCGACTTCGCAGCTCTGTGGGTCAACGCGAGTGACCTTGCCCTTGAGGAAACCCATTTTCGGCGTGCCCAAAAAGCCTGCGACAAACAGGTTGGCCGGCTGGTGATACAGCTCCAGCGGCGAGCCCACCTGTTCCACGCGGCCGCTGTTGAGTACGACAACCTTGTCGGCCAGGGTCATGGCTTCGACCTGGTCGTGGGTCACGTAGATCATCGTGGCTTGCAGCTCTTTATGCAGGCGCGACAGCTCCAGGCGCATCTGCACCCGCAGGGCGGCATCGAGGTTGGACAGGGGTTCGTCGAACAGGAAGATCTTCGGGTTACGCACAATCGCACGGCCAATGGCGACACGCTGGCGCTGGCCGCCGGACAACTGCTTTGGCTTGCGCTCAAGCAAAGGGCCCAGCTCCAGGATACGTGCTGCTTCGTTGACCTTGCTCTCGACAATCTTCTTGTCGACGCCGGCCAGGTCCAGGGCAAACGACATGTTCTTGCGCACGCTCATGTGCGGGTACAGGGCGTAGGTCTGGAACACCATTGCCAGGTCGCGCTTGGCCGGGGTGACCTCGGTGATGTCGCGGCCATCCAGCTCGATGGTGCCTTCGGTGACTTCTTCAAGGCCGGCAATCAAGCGCAGCAGGGTGGATTTGCCGCAGCCCGACGGGCCGACGAACACCACGAATTCCTTGTCGTTCACCTCAAGGTCGATGCCCTTGATGATGGAGAAGCCTTCGAAGCCTTTTTGCAGATTCTTGATTTTCAGGTTGGCCATGATGGGCCTCCGCTTCTAAATATTTTTGAAGGAGCCGTTACTTCACGGCGCCGAAGGACAGACCGCGGACCAGCTGTTTCTGGCTGATCCAGCCAAAAATCAGGATCGGCGCACAGGCCAGGGTCGACACGGCAGACAATTTGGCCCAGAACAAGCCTTCGGGGCTGGAGTAGGAGGCGATCAATGCAGTGAGCGGCGCGGCGTTGGACGAGGTCAGGTTCAGCGACCAGAACGCCTCGTTCCAGCACAGGATCAGCGACAGCAACACCGTGGAAGCCAGGCCGCCCTTGGCGATTGGCAGCAGCACCCGGACCATTTCCTGCCACAGGGTGGCGCCGTCCAGGCGGGCGGCTTCGAGGATGTCCTTGGGGATGTCCTTGAAGTAGGTGTAAACCATCCAGACCACGATCGGCAGGTTGATCAGGGTGTAGATGATGATCAGCGCAATGCGTGTATCCAGCAGGCCGAAGCTCTTGGCCAGCAGGTAGATCGGCATCAGTACGCCCACCGGCGGCAGCATCTTGGTGGAGAGCATCCACAGCAGCGTGCCCTTGGTGCGCTTGGTCTCGTAGAACGCCATGGAGTAGGCGGCCGGTACCGAGATCAGCAGGCACAGGGCGGTGGCGCTGAAGGAAATCAGTACCGAGTTCCAGGCGTAGCTGAAGTAGTTGCTGCGCTCGTTGATGTGCAGGTAGTTCTCCAGCGTCGGCGTGAAGATGAACTGCGGCGGCGTGGCGAACGCGTCGATTTCGGTCTTGAAGCTGGTCAGCACCATCCAGAAGATCGGGAAGAAAATCAGGATCGCGATGGCCCAGGCCAGGGTGCCGAGCAGCACGCTTTGCAGGCGGCGGGATTGTTGAAGCGTCATGGCGCGGCCCTCAAGGCTTGTCAGTCAGGTTTTTGCCGATCATCCGCACCAGGATGATCGCCGCGATATTGGCGATGACCACGGCAATCAAGCCGCCGGCCGAGGCCATGCCCACGTCGAACTGCACCAGCGCCTGGTTGTAGATCAGGTAGGCGAGGTTGGTCGAGGCGTAGCCGGGGCCACCGTTGGTGGTGGTGAAGATTTCGGCGAACACCGAGAGCAGGAAGATCGTTTCGATCATCACCACCACGGCAATCGGACGTGCCAGGTGCGGCAGGGTCAGGTGCCAGAAGATCGCGATGGCGCCGGCACCGTCGAGGCGGGCGGCTTCCTTCTGTTCCTGGTCGAGGGACTGCATGGCGGTCATCAGCAGCAGGATCGCGAAGGGCAGCCACTGCCAGGACACGATGATAATGATCGACAGCAACGGGTAATGGGCCAGCCAGTCCACCGGCTGGGCGCCGAACAGCTTCCACACGTAGGCGAGGATCCCCGACACCGGATGGAAAATCAGGTTCTTCCAGATCAGCGCACCGACGGTGGGCATGATGAAGAACGGTGAAATCAGCAACACCCGCACCAGGCCGCGACCAAAGAACTCGCTGGCTTCCAGCAGGGCGCTGATCAATACGCCAAACACTACGCTGATCAGCAACACGCTGCCCACCAGCAACAGGGTGTTGGTGGCGCCGGGCAGGAAGCCCGAGTCGGTGATGAAGTAGGTGAAGTTCTCCAGGCCCACGAATTGGTTTTCGCCGGGGTAGAGCAGGTTGTAGCGAATCAGCGAGAAGTACAGGGTCATGCCCAGCGGCACGATCATCCACAGCAGCAACAAGGCCACCGAGGGGCTGACGAGGAACCAGCCGGGGTTGATCAGGCGGCTTTTACGCGGCTTGTCCGGCGTAGCGGTTTGCACTTGGGCAGTGGTGGTATTCATGGTGATCAGGACCAGTCAGGTACATGCGGAATGCGGGTCGGAGTGCGGTCAAATGTGGGAGCTGGCTTGCCTGCGATGAGAGCGCCTCGGTGAAACTGACAGACCGAGTTGTCTGCATCGCGGGCAAGCCCGGCTCCTACATAAAGCGGGTTCCCACATTCAGTGTGGTGAGACCGCTTTACTTGGGATAACCGGCCCGCTTCATTTCGCGTTCGGTGAAGGTCTGTGCATCCGCCAGGGCTTTTTCGGCAGTGGAGCCACCAGTCAGTGCGCTGGAGAAGAACTTGCCGACCTGGGTACCAATCGCCTGGAATTCAGGAATGGTCACCAGCTGGATGCCCACATACGGCACCGGCTTGGCCGACGGGTCTTTCGGGTCGGCGACTTTCAGCGATTCCAGCGTCACCTTGGCAAACGGCGCGGCCTTCATGTATTCGTCGCTGTAGGTCGATTTGCGGGTACCTGGCGGTACGTTGGCAATCCCGTCGGTCTTGGCGACCAACTGGCTGTATTCCTTGGAAGTGGCCCAGGTGGTGAACACCTTGGCAGCGTCCTTGGCTTTGGAACTGGTTGGAATCCCCAGGGACCAGGAGTACAGCCACGAAGTACCTTTGTCGGTCTTCTCGTGCGGGGCAAAGGTGAAGCCGACGTGGTCAGCCACTTTGCTTTGGGTCTTGTCGGTGACGAACGAGCCGGCGACGCTGGCGTCGACCCAGATCGCACACTTGCCGCTGTTGAACAGCGCCAGGTTTTCGTTGAAACCGTTGCTGGAAGCGCCCGGCGGGCCGGATTTCTTCATGTTGTCGACGTAGAAGTTCAGTGCGTCTTTCCACTCTGGCCCGTTGAATTCCGGTTGCCACTTCTCATCGAACCAGCGTGCACCGTAGCCGTTGGCCAGGGTGGTGATCAGCGCCATGTTCTCGCCCCAACCGGCTTTGCCGCGCAGGCACAGGCCGTACTGTTCCTTGTCCTTGTTGGTGAGTTTGGCGGCGAATTCGCCAATCTGGGTCCAGGTCGGGTGCTCGGGCATGGTCAGCCCGGCGTCCTTGAACAGGTCGGTGCGATAGTAGGTGATGGAGCTTTCGGCGTAGAACGGCAGGGCGTACAGCGAGCCCTTGACGGAAAGGCCGTCACGCACGGAAGGGAAAACGTCGTCCAGGTCGTAGGAAGCAGGCAGGTCCTTCATCGGTTCCAGCCAGCCTTTGGCGCCCCAGAGTGCAGCTTCGTACATGCCGATGGTCAACACGTCGAACTGTCCGCCCTGGGTGGCGATGTCGGTGGTGAGGCGTTGGCGCAGGACGTTTTCTTCGAGTACCACCCAGTTCAGCTTGATCTCCGGATGCTCGGTCTCGAAGGTTTTCGAGAGCTTTTGCATGCGGATCATGTCGCTGTTGTTGACGGTGGCAATGGTCAGGGTTTGCGCGCCAAGACTGACGGCGCTGAGGGTCATGCAGGTGCAGGCAAGCAGAGCTTTGGCTGTGAACTTCATCGCGCACTCCATTTCTGCGCCCAGGGGCTGCAGAAGGACAGTTATTGTTGTTGTGTCTTCCACGACAGCTGGAAGAGTGTGCGTTGATTACAGCCTTCAATTGACGTGCTGACAAATCCTTGGGAGCACTTTTACTGATACTTTTTTGCACTGCAGCGGAAAATTGCTGAAACGATTCGCTGGGAGCGATCGGCTTCCTGCGTGAGCGCGATGCAAATGTGGGAGCGGGCTTGCTCGCGAAGGCGGTGAATCAGCCGACATTTGCGCTGCCTGACACACTGCATTCGCGAGCAAGCCCGCTCCCACACAAGCGGGTTCCCACAGGAACGCGCGTTTTCAGGCGAGGTTCTGCTCGGTTAACCGCTGCACCGCCAGGCGCCGGTAGTGCGAGGGGGTCATGCCCTTGAGCTGCTGGAAGCGGCGGTTGAAATTGGAGATGTTGTTGAAGCCTGACTCGAAGCACACATCGGTCACGGCTTTGTCACCATCGGCCAGCAGCTCGCAGGACTTGCTGATACGCAGGCGGTTGACGAATTCGATGAAGGTGCGGCCGGTGGCTTGTTTGAACACGCGGGAGAAATAGGTGGGTTTCATGCCGAGGTATTCGGCCACCTCTTCCAGGGACAGCTCCCGCGCGTAGTGGGCAAAAATGTAGTCCACCGCGCGGTTGGTGCGGTCGATGCTGTGTTCGTCCGCCAATTGCGGCGTGGTCACGCCGGAGAGCAGTTGGTAGTCCTCGCAGGCACTCAGCACTTCCATCAGGATGAAGAAGTGCCCCAGGCGCGCCATGCCTTGGGCGTCCTCGATGCGCTGCATCAGGGTCATGGCCTGGGCGATGGTTTTCTTGCAGCGAAATTCGATGCCGTATTGCGCCCGTTCCAGCAGTGGCGCCAGGGTCTTGAGCTCGGCAAAGACATGGCTGCCGCCGTCGAACAGCTCGTCGGTGAAGTTCACCAGCATGTCGCGCTTGGGCACCACTTCGTCCTCGGCCACCTGGCTGATCCAGTTGTGGGGCAGGTTGGGGCCGGTGAGGAACAGGCTTTCCGGGTAGAAGTTGCCGATGTAGTCGCCGATAAACACCTTGCCGGAGCTGGCAACGATCAGGTGCAGCTCGTATTCCTTGTGGAAATGCCAGCGCACCAACGGGCACGGGAAGCCGTGTTGGCGATAGATGATGGACAGACCGTTGTGATCGTCCATCAGCTCGTAGGAAGGATCGGTGATTCTCGCTGCTCGGGTCATGCTGCAGTCGCTTTATTGTGGTTGCGAAAAGGATAATGCCCCCTTGCGCGCCACCTCGCCAGCGTCTGTGTCTACAGCGTACGGTTTTTCGCCTCGATCCACTGCGCCATGTACTGGGTACTTTTGTGCAGGTGGTGGCGCAGCATGCTGCCGGTGAAATTGTTCCGACGGTGCTCGGCCAACTGGCGGCGGCACTGCTCCAGGCGCTCCACCAGGGCCGGGCCGTGGAGGTCGTGGGCGTAACGGCGGGCCAGTAACTGCCGGCCGTCTTCCTGGGCCTGGGTCCAGCGTGGCGGGTCTTGATACAACGCAACCGCCGCAGCCGCCAGTGCACTGGCGCTGTGTTCGACCACGCCGGGCCACGGTTCGCCCATGGCTTCGGCGCCAATCGGTGTGGTAACGCTGGGTGTGCCGCAGAGCATCGCGTCGGCCAGCTTGCCCTTGATCCCGGCACCAAAGCGCAGTGGCGCCAGGCAGATACGCGCAGCGCTCATGACCTGCAATGCATCCTCGGCCCAATTCATCACGTGGAAGCCCTGGGCCGGGTTGTGCAGCGCGGTGGCCTTGGGTGGCGTATAGGCGCCGTACACGTGGAGTTGAGCGCCGGGCAGTTGCTGGCGGATCAGCGGCCACACACTGTTCTTCATCCACAACACCGCATCCCAGTTCGGCGCATGGCGGAAATTGCCGATGCTCAGGAAGTGGGCACGGTCCTCAAAGGGGGCAAAGGCTTCGGTGGGCGGCGCCAGCATCAACGGGCACCAGTGGAGCAGGGCCGCGGGCACCTTGAAGTGTTCGGTCAGCAACTGGATTTCCACGTCGGAGATCATCAGGCTGATGTCGCAGCGGTAGATCGCGGCGATCTCGCGCTTGGCCAGGTCGGTGTCGGCCATGTCATCGAATTCGGCGGCCAGGTCCCGGCTGAACAGCGCGTCGAAGTCATCAGCTTCGGGGTGCGCCTTCAGGAAATCCTTGAGGCGCTGGTGGCGGGCGTCCCGCAGGCTTTGCAGGTCGGATGCTTCCAGCACCCGAAGAGCATTCGGGCAGGATTTTTCCACGCGCCAGCCGAACTGTTCTTCCATCATGAAACGGTCGAACAGCACGATATCCGGAGCCAATTGCTGGATAAACGCGTCGAAACTGCTGTTATTCAACTCGATCGCGCATTCGCGAATGCCCAGGGCGGGCAGGTCGGCCTTGTGTTCGCCGGTGACCGCCGGGCTGCTGAAGGTGATGTCCCAGCCTTGGGCCAGGAAACTCTCCAGAATCTGCATCATGTGCCCGCTGGCCGCCGAGGAGCGAGGCTCTGGCCAGACGTAGCCAATGACCAGGACTTTGGTGGCGGGCTGATTCATCGACAACGGATTCCTTGAAGGGCTGGGCAAAGGCGCGCAATTAAACCACAGCCCCTCAAGTTCCGGCGCACTCAGCGGAAGATGTTGACCGGCGTCGGCAGCGTCACCAACCCTACATAACCGTCCCAGAACTGCTTCTGGTCCACCGCGAAGACCACCTTGGCCTTTTGCGTGCCGACCGGCGCGCCTTTCTTGTAGCCCAGTGCCCGGCCGTAGTCGGCGCCGAAGGTGGCATCCACGTCCACCCACAGCTCGCGGGATTCGGTGACGATCCCGGGGTTCACGAGAAACAGTGCCGGCAGGCTGTCCCAGGTGAAGCTGTGGTAAGCCGGGTCCTTGGCGAACAGTGGCCCGAACTCGTGCTTGTACAGGTCGGCAATCGGGCCTTTGTGTGCGATCACCCGCTCATACACCGACTTGTCGAAGGTGACTTTCTCACAGACATCGTTGGGAAAAATCACGTGTTCGATGGGCGAGCGCAACACGATCTTCGCCGCCTCCGGGTCGAACCACCAGTTGAACTCCGCCGCCGGCGTGGTGTTGCCCGGGATCTCCAGCGCGCCGCCCATGTACACGATGCGCTTGATCAGCGGCACGATGTCCGGCGCCGAGCGAATCGCCAGGGCAATGTTGGTCAGCGGGCCGACCGCCAGGATCGTTACCTCGTGGGGGTTGGCCCGTACGCTGTCGACGATGAACTGGGCGGCGGTTTCCTTGCGCAGCCTGGTGTGGGTCGCCAGGCCGTCCGGTGGCGCGACCAGTTGTGAGGCACTGGTTGGCCGCGGGTTCTTGAACGCACCCGGCCAGCCGGAACCGAACAGGGCTTTTTCCGCCTCATAGGTGGCGTAGTCATGCAGCAGCGGGTAGGCGGCGCCGGAATACACGCCGACTTCCTTCTCCACACCCATGCGTTCCACCGCCTTGAGGGCGTCGACCTGTTCCTGGTCGACCCAGGCGTTGCCGCTGACCAGAGTCATGCCCAGCAGGTCGATGCGTTTTTGCCCGTGCAGCTGGGCGAGCATGATAAAGGCCTGGCCGTCATCGTTGAGCACGTTGAAGTCGGTGTCGAAGATGACCTTTTCTGCGGCCTGCGCCGTACCGGCACACAGGCCCACGGCGACAAGCAGGGCACAGCGCTTGATGAAACCTTGCATGGAGACTCACCCGAAAAATTGTTGTTGTTAGCGGTTTACCAGCTTCGCCGGCAAGGCGATCACCAGGAAGCTGCTGAGAATCAGGCAGCCGGCAAAAAACCACAAGGCCCCTGCGCTGCTGCCGGTGACGTCAATCGCCACGCCCATCAACGAGTTGCTCACCAGGCCCGCGATGTTCGCCAGCGAGCAGGCCAGGGCAAAGCCGGTGGCCGCTGCGGTGCCTTTCAGGAAGGTCGCCGGCAGGCTGAAAAACACCGGCACCGCACCGATGATCGCCGCCGAGGCAATCGCAAACAGCGCCACGGTGGCGACCACGTTATGGGTGAAGAACGTGCTGGTAGCCATCGCCGCCGCGCCGATGAAGAACGGCACGATGATGTGCCAGCGGCGTTCGCGGTGTTTGTCGGAGCTGGCGCCGATCAGCAGCATGCCCAAGAGGGCCGCCACGCTGGGCAGGGCCGTGAGGATGCCGATGTGGAAAGTGTCGGTAATCCCGGCGTTGCGGATGAATGTGGGCATCCAGAACCCCATGGCATAGGCACTGAGCAGGATCGAGAAGTCGATACCGCCGAGCATCCACACCTTGAGGTTGAAGAAGCCGTCGCGGAAGCTGTGTTTGCTGCCGGCACCGTCGGCGTCGTCCTTGCGCAGTTCGCTTTCCAGCAGGGTTTTTTCTTCCGGCGACAGCCACTTGGCTTGCTGATAGGTATTGGGCAGCGCCCAGAAGGTCCACACACCGAGCAGCACGCTGGGCACCGCTTCGATCAGGAACAGCCACTGCCAGCCGCGCAGGCCGGCCATGTTGTCGAAGTGGCCCATGATCCAGCCGGACAACGGGCCGCCGATCACGCTGGACAGCGGCAGGCCGATCATGAACAGGGCGATGATCCGCCCCCGGCGATGGGTGGGAAACCAGGTGGTCAGGTAATACAGCACGCCCGGCAGAAACCCGGCTTCGGCCGCACCCAGCAGGAACCGCAGGATGTAGAACTGGGTGGTGGAGGTGACCAGCATGGTGCAGGCCGACAGCAGGCCCCAGGTGATCATGATGCGGGCGATCCAGATCTTCGCCCCGACCTTTTCCAGGATCAGGTTGCTGGGGACTTCGAAGATGATATAGCCGACAAAGAACAGCCCGGCACCGAGGCCGAACGCGGTTTCGCTGAAGTGCAGCTGGTCGAGCATCTGCAGTTTGGCGAAGCCGATATTGATGCGGTCCAGGTAGGCCGCGAGGTAGCAGAAACACAGGAACGGAATCAGCTTCCAGGTGATCTTGTGGTAGAGCGTGTGGACCGGATCGGCGACCGTAGTCGCGGGCGCTGCATTCGCAATGGGCATTGGGGTGTCTCCTGGCGGTGACTTATGGTTTTTATACGGCCGCTTTTTCAGCACTTCGGAGTGCTGTGAAAGCGACTTCCAAAGGCAGTGACAGAAGACTGAGGTGGCCCTGTTGGAGGTGATCAAGTGTGGGAGCGGGCTTGCTCCCACATTCGACTGCATTCCAGCGTGGGCGCTCAGTTTTTTCCGGACCACGCTCTTTGTCGTGGTTCCTGTTGACGCGTTACTGCTCCTTGAACTTGCTCATCGCCTCCTGCTTGCTCACCACGTCGCCGTACTTGCTGTCGATATCGAACAAGTTGGCTTCATGGGGCGCCGGGTGGCGGTCGCCGACGCATTCGCGCACGACGATGGTACGAAACCCATGTTGCACCGCATCCACTGCGGTGGCCCGGATGCAGCCGCTGGTGGAACAGCCGGCGAGCACCACGGTGTCGATGCCCTGGGCGTGCAGCATCGGGGCCAGGCTGCTGCCGAAAAACGCGCTGGCGTATTGTTTGGTGATGACCACTTCATTGGCCAGGGGCAAGACCTCGGTGCAGAACGCGGCGAGGGGGTTGCCCTCGACCATGTCTTTCATCACCGGGGCCTTTTTTACCCAGATACCGCCGTCGGCGAAATGGCCCGGATGGTAGCGGATATTGGTGTGCACCACGCTGATTCCGTGACGCCTGGCGCAGGCCAGCAGCTCGACGCTTTCGGCCACGGCGATGCGCACTTCGGGGGCAAACAGTGGCGCGCCTTCGGTGGTATAGCCTTGCATAAAGTCGATCATCAGCAGGGCGGATTTTTTGCCGAAGCCGATTCGGTTACCCCAGACGCCCTGGTAGTTGGCGTCGGCGGATTGTTCGCTCATCTTTCAGTCCTCGGTAATGGACAGTGCACGTACCCTGTGGCGAGGGAGCTTGCTCCCGTTGGGCTGCGTAGCAGGCCTGTTTTTTTGGGGGCGCTTCGCACTCCAGCGGGAGCATGCTCCCTCGCCACAAAAGCGTTTTTAGTAGGCTCCCGACAGGAGGGCGCCGGCGCCGGGGACGATGGGTTCCAGGTCCAGGGCCTTGAGCATGGCGTAGGTGGTGGCGATGGCGGCGGTGAGCACCGGCAGGCCGGTCTGGGCTTCGACCTTCGCGACCACGGGCAGCGACTGCATTTGTACGCAGGCCGACAGTACGATTACGTCGACACCTTCCAGGTTCATCCCGGCAACAATCGCCGGCAGGTTGGCCGGGTCGTGGCGGGCCACTTCGAGGTTGTCGGGGATTTCCAGGGCGCGCCAGTCCACCACTTCAAAGCCTTCTTCGCGGATGTAGTTCACCACCAGTTCGGTCAGCGGTTTCATGTACGGCGCAACAATCGCGATGCGTTTGGCGCCCATGACTTTAAGGCCTTCGATCAGGGCGCCGGCACTGGTGATCACCGGGGCGTTGGCGTCGTTGTCGGCGGTGGCCGTGCGCAGGCGTTGCTCGGACTTGCGGTGGTAACCCAGCCCCATGGCCATGATCGCTACCAGGCAGGCGTAGCCCAGCACGTCGACCTTGGCGTCGGACAGTTCGATGGCGCAACGGTCGGACTCACCGTCCATGGCCGCCAGTTCTTCCTTGCGCACTTGCTTCATGCGCATGCGGCTGGAGTGAAAGGTGAAACGTTCCGGGCGGATCGCCTGGCGCGCGTTAAGCATCGCCGGGATCTCGGTTTCCATGGTGGTGTTGGAGCTCGGCACAATCTGGCCGATGCGATAAGGCTTGAGCATGATGGTCTCCGTTATGCAGTCAGGGGCTGGCCGAGGAAGTCGCCGAAGGCAGCGAAAAAGCCTTCAAGGTCATCCCAGGGGATCATGTGTCCTGCATTTGGCACATGGGCGACCTGTAGGGTCGGCTGTAACTGTCGGACTTCCGCGACATCTTCGGCCTGAATTACACCGCCGCGTCCGGCAACAATCAGCAGGGCAGGAGCCTCCAGGTGCGGCAGGTCCTGATGGAAATCGACGGTATGGAAGTCATTGAACGCACGCACGATCGCCGGCTCGTAGCAGGTGTGCAGCCATTCGGCGCGCAGTTGCAGTTGTTCCTCGGTCCAGGTGGCGCAGAAGGCGCGCATCGCCTCCGCATCCATGCCGACCTGGGATTGACGAATCGAATCGACGTACCACGGCAGTTTGCTTGGGTATTCGCGGCGACCCGGGCCGGACATCGGCGGGTCGATCAACACCACGCGGTTGACACCTTGTGGATGGCGCACCGCACTGCGTACGGCAAACCGCGCGCCCATGGAATGGCCGACCAGGTGATAGCTGTCGAGCTTCAGGGCGTCGGCAAACGCGCCAATGTCATCGGCGCAGGTGTCGGCGCTGTAGTCCAGCTCCGGGCCGGTGGACGACAGGCCGCGACCGCGCACGTCCAGCACGTAGGTGTCGAAGTGCAAACCCAGGCGTTCGGCGACAAAACCCCAGGTAATCGCCGGGCTGGTGATACCGGGAATCAGGATCAGTGCCGGGCCCTTGCCGCCGTAACGCAGGTAATGCTGGCGGATACCATTGGCCTGGACGTTGCCGCCATAGAGAAAGCTGCTCACGCCGCCACCCCCGATTTCAGTTGCTGGGCGTAGAGGTCGTAGCCGTAGACCCAGTCCGGATCTTCCTGGGTGCGCAGCCAGGTGTTGGCGTTGGACACGGCCTGCACCCGGGACGCGCGTTCCTTGCGGTTGGCTTCATACAGCTCGAACGCGGTGCGGTAGTCGCCGATCCCTGTTTCCTGCAGGCAGCGCGTCAGCATCGCGGCGTCTTCGATGGCCATGCCGGCGCCCTGAGCCATATGGGGTTTCATCGGGTGGCAGGCATCGCCCAGCAATACCAGGCGACCACGGCTCCACAACGGCAGCGGGTTGCGGTTGCGCAACGGCCATTTGGTCACGCTTTCGGTGGATTCGATCAGGGCCTGGACGGTCGGGTGGTAGCCCTTGAAGGCGTCGAACATCTCCTCCCGGCTGCTGTCGACGAAGGCGCCCTGGAAGTCCCATTCCGGGTGCGGCACGCCGGTGACGTAGTAGTACTCGTCGCGCTTGCCGGTGGTGTAGTAGACCATCATGTGCCGGTCCTCGGTCCACCACTTGATGCAGTCTTCGAACTTCAGGTCGTACTTGGCCAACTGGTCGCCACGGATCAGCGCACGGTGCGCGACCCAGCCGCTGTACAGCGGTTTTTCGGCACCCAGCAGCTCTTCACGAATGCGCGAATTGATGCCGTCGGCACCGATCACGATGTCGGCGTAGGTTACCTCGCCGTCGGCGAAAGTCAGGCGCACCTGGGTATCGGTTTCTTCAAGGGTTTCCAGGCGCTTGTTGAAGTGCAGGGTGCCGGGCTTGAGGGTGGACATCTGCAGCGCGTGCAGATCGCCGCGATGCACGGTGATGTAGGACGCGCCGTAGCCAGTCAGGGGAATGCGTGACAGGTAGTCGCCGGTTTCACCATCGCGGCTGAACCAGTGCTCGGGGTGCGACCCCATCAGGTCCAGCTGTTTTTCGATGCCCATGCGGCGGAAGATTTTCATGATGTTGGGGCCCATGTGGATCCCGGCACCCAGGCGGGAAAACTCCGGCGCCTGCTCGTAGATGTCCACGTCGAACCCTGCCTGTTGCAGCAGGGTGGCAGCGGCGGCACCGCCAAGGCCGGCGCCGACGATTGCGATTTTTTGTGTGCTTCCCATGGGGCGTGGTCCTCTTTTTCGAATAATGGCCGGCGGCGTCTGTCCGCAAGGTTTTTAAAGTGTATACGCTCATTTTTTCAAATGAAAAGCCCATGCCTGAAAAATTGTTTTTTTGGCCATATCGATCCCCTGTAACCGGTTATCTCCATATATAACTGGGCTTGTGTGGATTCGTAACGTTTTGGCGTGGTGCTTGCAGTCCATGATGAAATCAGTTCTTATCGTGATTAATTGGCGTATACGCTATAAAAACGCACTAGAGTGAAGCGCCCTGCAAGATCTTGGTGCAGCAGCTGAGGAGACAGGAAATGCCGGTAAGTGATTGCGAACTGACCCAGATGTTTGAGCATGTGTTGAAGCTCTCGAAGGTCGACCCGACCCAGAGCGTCGCCGTGCTCAAGAGCCATTACTCCGACCCGCGCACCGTGCGCGCCGCGATGGACGCTGCGCAGCGCCTGGGGGCCAAGGTGTATGCGGTGGAGTTGCCGTCGTTCAACCATCCCCGGGCGATGGGCAATGACATGACGGCCTACTGTGGCGACACTGCCCTGACCGGCAATATCGCGGCGCAGCGGGCGCTGGAAGCGGCAGACCTGATCGTCGACACCATGATGCTGTTGCACTCGCCGGAGCAGGAACAGATCCTCAAGACCGGCACGCGCATCCTGCTGGCGGTGGAACCCCCGGAAGTGCTGGCGCGCATGCTGCCGACCGAAGAGGACAAAGTGCGCGTGCTGGCCGCTGAAGAGCTGCTGAAAAAAGCCCGCTCGATCCACGTCAAATCCCGCGCCGGCAGTGATTTCCGGGCGGCGCTGGGGCAATACCCGTCCGTCACCGAATACGGCTTTGCCGACGAACCGGGACGCTGGGACCACTGGCCGAGCGGCTTCCTGTTCTCCTGGCCCAATGAGGAAACTGCAGAGGGCGTGCTGGTGCTGGATATCGGCGACATCCTGCTGCCGTTCAAGACCTACACCCGGGAGAAAATCACCCTGGAGATCGAGAAGGGCTTCATCACCAGAATCCATGGTGGTTTCGAGGCCGAATACCTGCGCGACTACATGAAATACTTCAACGACCCCGAGGTATATGGCATCTCCCACATCGGCTGGGGCCTGCAGCCACGGGCGCAATGGACGGCCATGGGCCTGCACGACAAGAACGACGGCATGTGCATGGACGCCCGCGCGTTCTACGGCAACTTCCTGTTCTCCACCGGCCCCAACACCGAAGTCGGCGGCACCCGCAAGACCCCGTGCCACATGGACATCCCGCTGCGCAATTGCGACGTCTACCTCGATGATGAGGCCGTAGTCATCGCCGGCGACGTCGTAGCCCCCAAGGCCTCCCTGGCCCACTAAACATCCAATGTGGGAGCGGGCTTGCTCGCGAATGCGGTACGTCAGTCACACATGCGCCACCTGACACACCGCATTCGCGAGCAAGCCCGCTCCCACATTTCAACCGCGTTCCGGCAATGAGATCCTTGAGTCATTTCCACAACCCCGCCATCATGCCACCCCATCGACCACCGCCTTCCCGAGCCCGCCGTGCCTGATTCCTACGTTTTCTCCGAGCAAGTCGGCCACCTGCTGCGCAAGGCCTACCAGCGTCACCTGGCAATCTTCCAGCAGAACGTCGGCGACTCCCAGCTCACCGCCGTGCAGTTCGTCACCCTGTGCGCCCTGCGCGATCACGGTGCAAGTTCGCTCACCGAACTGGTCAAGGCCACCGCCGTCGACCAGGCGACCATCCGTGGCATCGTCGAACGCCTCAAGGCCCGCGAACTGATCACCCTCGAACCCGACCCGCAGGACAAACGCAAAGTCGTGGTCAACCTATCCGACTCCGGCGCCGCCCTGGTGCAGCAAACCGTGCCCTGCGCCGCCACCATCACCGAACTGACCCTGAGCAACCTCAACCCCGCCGAACGCGTCGCCGTACTCTTCCTGCTCCGCAAAATGATCGAAGACCCCCAAACCTGACCCCGATCCCCTGTGGTAAGGGAGCAAGCTCCCTCGCCACAGGTATTCATCCATCTTCTGGCACCGTTTTTGCTCTACGTTGATGTAGTAACCACTTCACCCGTCAAGTGTGTCGCGAGACCCCAGGTACGCGACGCTTTTTTTTGACTGTTTGATGTAGTGGACACTTCACCAAATCCAACGGGCGAAGCGAATGACCAGCCAGAACATCACGGTAACGCTTGAGGTCAACGGCCACACCAGCGAGGTCAGCGCAATGGCCGACACCCCGCTGTTGTTGATCCTGCGCAATGACCTGCAACTCAACGGCCCCAAATACGGCTGCGGCCTGGGGGAGTGCGGCGCCTGCACGGTGATCATCGACGGCGTGGCTGCACGCTCCTGCGTCTTCCCCCTGTCGGGTGCCGTGGGCCGCAACATCGTCACCCTCGAAGGCCTCGGCACCCGCCAGACCCCGCACCCGGTGCAGCAGGCCTTCATCGATGAACAGGCCGCCCAGTGCGGCTACTGCCTCAACGGCATGATCATGACCGCCAAGGCCTTGCTCGACCGCAATCCCAACCCCAGCGAAGCCGAGGTGCGCAGCGAACTGTCGGGCAACCTCTGCCGCTGTGGCACCCATATCGAAATCCTCCGCGCGGTGCTGCGTGCCGCCCGCCAAATGCCTTGAACGTGGATCGATGACCATGACTGACGCAATCCCTTCCCGCGACCAATGGCTGGCCAAGGCCGGCGTCCTGCTGATCGTCGACGATGTGCTGCCACCTTCGGGGCCGGTGGCCAAAGGCGGCACACCGACGGTCAAGCCCAAGGAGCTGGGGCTGTTTATCGCAGTGAACGATGATGGGCTGGTGTACGCCTTCAACGGGCACGTGGACCTGGGCACCGGCATTCGCACCTCCCTGGCGCAGATCGTCGCTGAAGAACTGGACCTGACCATGGACCAGGTGCGCATGGTGCTGGGCGACACCGAGCGTGCGCCGAACCAGGGCGCGACCATTGCCAGCGCAACCTTGCAGATCTCCGCGATTCCGCTGCGCAATGCCGCCGCCGAAGCCCGGCGTTTCCTGCTGGCGCGGGCGGCGCAACGCTGGTCCGTAAATGCTCAAAGTCTCAAGGTCGACGCAGGCGTTATCCGCGGCGAAGACGGGCGCACCATCACTTATGGCGAACTGGTGACGGGCGAGCATGACCAACTGCGCATCAGCGGCGATGCACCGCTCAAGGCCACCGCTGATTACCGCCTGGTGGGCAAGGGCGCAGCCCGGGTGGATATCCCGGGCAAGGCCACCGGCGAACTGACGTACGTGCACGACATGCGCGTGCCGGACATGCTCCACGGTCGGGTGATCCGCCCACCGTATGCGGGCCTGGATTGCGGTGACTTTGTCGGCAACAGCCTGCTGAAGGTCGACGAGTCTTCCATCGCCCATATCCCGGGCATTGTTGCGGTGGTGGTGATCCGTGATTTTGTCGGCGTGGTGGCCTTGCGCGAAGAGCAGGCAATCAAGGCCGCCCACGAACTGCACGTGCACTGGAAACCCTGGAACCACCCACTGCCGGACATGAGCGATGTGGAGCAGGCAATCCGCGACAACCCGCGGGTACGCCGCACCGTGCTCGACCAGGGCAACGTCGACGCAGCCCTGGCCGCCGCCAGCCAGCGCATGCCGCGCACCTACCTGTGGCCATACCAGATGCACGGCTCCATCGGCCCGTCCTGTGGCGTGGCGGATTATCAGCCCGGTGGCAGCCGCGTCTGGTCGGGCAGCCAGAACCCGCACCTGCTGCGGGCCGACCTGGCCTGGTTGCTGGAATGCCCGGAAGCGTCCATCGACGTGATTCGCATGGAGGCCGCCGGCTGCTACGGCCGCAACTGCGCCGATGATGTATGCGCCGACGCCTTGCTGCTGTCGCGTGCGGTGGGCAAGCCGGTGCGGGTGCAACTGACCCGCGAACAGGAGCACCTGTGGGAGCCCAAGGGCACCGCGCAATTGATGGATGTCGACGGCGGCCTGAACGCCGACGGCAGCATCGCCGCCTATGACTTTGAAACCAGCTACCCGTCCAACGGCGCGCCCACCCTGGCGCTGCTGTTGACCGGCCGGGTCGAGCCGGTGGCGGCGATGTTCGAGATGGGCGACCGCACCTCGATCCCGCCCTACGACATCGCGAACATGCGCGTCACCATCAACGACATGGCGCCGATCGTTCGCGCCTCGTGGATGCGCGGTGTGTCGGCGTTGCCCAACACCTTCGCCCATGAATCCTATATCGACGAACTGGCGTTTGCCGCCGGGGTTGATCCGGTGGAGTACCGCCTGCGTTACCTGAAGGACGAGCGCGCCATCGACCTGGTGAAATCCACCGCCGAACGCGCCAACTGGGCACCGCGCACCGCGCCGATGCAAACCGCGAATGAGGACCACCTGCTGCGTGGTCGGGGCTTTGCCTACGCGCGCTACATCCACAGCAAGTTTCCCGGCTTCGGCGCGGCGTGGGCGGCGTGGGTCGCGGACGTGGCCATCGACAAGCAGACCGGCGATGTCTCGGTGACGCGGGTGGTGATCGGGCATGACTCGGGGATGATGATCAACCCCGCAGGGGTGCAGCATCAGATCCACGGCAATGTGATCCAGTCCACCAGCCGTGTGCTCAAGGAACGCGTGACCTTTGAAGAGTCGACCGTGGCGAGCAAGGAGTGGGGCGGTTATCCGATCCTGACCTTCCCGGAAGTGCCGCAGATCGACGTACTGATGATGCCGCGCCAGGACCAGCCCCCGATGGGCGCCGGTGAGTCGGCCTCGGTGCCCAGCGCGGCGGCGATTGCCAACGCGATCTATGACGCCACCGGCATCCGTTTTCGCGAGCTGCCGATTACCCCCGAGCGGGTATTGGCGGCGCTGAATGCAGGCACCCTGGGCGAGCCGGCGAAGTCCCAGGAAAAGCGCCGCAAATGGTTGTTCGGCTCATTGTTCGCCGCCTTTGGCGCGGTGCTGGGCATGGCTGCTACCGCGTGGCCGTTTCACAGCGAAATTGCCCCGATTGCGCCGCCCAGTGCAGGCACCTGGTCCAAGGCCACGCTGGAGCGCGGGCGCTTGCTGGCCGCCGTGGGGGATTGCGCGGTGTGCCACACGGCACCGGGCGGTGCCCCCAATGCCGGCGGGCTGGCGATGCATACGCCGTTCGGCACCCTTTACAGCAGCAACATCACCCCGGATGAGAAAACCGGGATTGGCAACTGGTCCTACCCGGCGTTCGAGCGGGCGATGCGCGACGGCATTGGCCGCGACGGGCGCAACCTGTACCCGGCGTTTCCCTATACGGCGTTTCGCAATATCAACGATGCCGACATGCAGGCGCTGTATGCCTACCTGATGTCCCAGGCGCCGGTGAGCCAGGCACCGGTGCCGAACGCGATGAGTTTTCCATTCAATATCCGACCGTTGATGGCCGGCTGGAATGCGCTGTTCCTGCGCCGTGGGGAAATCAGCGTGCAGCCCCAGCGCAGCGAGCAATGGAATCGTGGCGCTTACCTGGTCAACGGTTTGGGGCACTGCGCGGCGTGCCATTCGCCGCGCAACCTGATGGGGGCGGAGAAGGGCGGCAAGGCGTTCCTCGCGGGCGGCAGGGTGGACGGTTGGGAAGCGCCGGCCTTGAATGGCTTGTCCAAGGCGCCGACGCCGTGGACCGAAGACCAATTGTTCAGCTACCTGAGCACTGGTTATTCCGATGCCCATGGCGTGGCAACGGGGCCGATGGGACCGGTCGTGACTGAACTGGCGAAACTGCCCAAGACCGACATCCGCGCGATGGCGGTGTACCTGGCTTCGCTGAACGACAGCGGCGCCGCCGAAGCGCAGGTGGTGGCAGCTGCGACGGTGCCCAATGCCAATGGGCGACGGGTATTCGAAGGTTCATGCAAGGCCTGCCATGCCGACGGACAGGGCCCGAAGCTGTTCGGCGTCAGCCCGTCACTGGCGACCAATACCAATGTGCACAGCGATCAACCGGACAACCTGATCAAGGTGATTTTGCAAGGGATCAGCACTCCGGCGACCAAGGATCTGGGTTACATGCCGGCGTTCAAGGACAGCCTGTCGAACACCCAAGTGGCGGAGTTGGCCGCCTACCTGCGCGGGCGCTTCGCACCCCATGCACCGCAGTGGGAAGGCCTGGAGCAAACCGTGGCACACCTGCGAGCCAATCCCGGTACCCATTGATTCACACGGTCAAAAAATGTGGGAGCGGGCTTGCTCGCGAAAGCGGTTCGTCAGTCGCCAAATATATTGACTGATACACCGCATTCGCGAGCAAGCCCGCTCCCACATTTAGATCCAGGTTCTACCGTTGGATGGGCGGTGTCACGCATACCCCGCGCAACACCAGATCACTGATAAACCCCAGCCAATCCCGCTGCTGGGTCTTATCCGCCAAATCCTCCCCCAAAAACGAACTCAGCGTGTGCTGGTTGGAGTTATAGAAGTAGCACAACGAAGCAATCATCAAGTACACATGCTTGATGTCCACATCTTCACGAAACAGCCCCTGGGCCTGGCCCGCCTCAATGATCGGCCGCAACACCCCAACCGCCTCCCCGGACAACCGCCGCAGTTCACCCGACTGCTTCGCATGCTTGCCCTGGTGCAGGTTCTCGATGCTCAGGATCGCCACAAACTCGGGATGCTTGACGTAGTAATTCCAGATAAACCCCACCAGCGCCTGCAACGCTTGCACCGGTGCAGTCAGGTCGAGCTTGAGCTTGCTTTCGGCCTTGTTGAACTGTTCATAGGTGTGCTCCAGCACACACACAAACAGGTGCTCCTTGCTGCCGAAGTAGTAATACAACATGCGGTCGTTGGAGTCGGCTTCCCGCGAGATGCTTTCCACACGCCCGCCGGAATAGCCGTCGCGGGTGAAGACCTTGACCGCCGCCTGGAGAATCCGCGCGCGGGTCTGGTCGGCTTGCTGGGCGCGGATACCGGTCTTCTTGATCACCATCGAAAAGCCTCTGCTGCGCGGCGTAAAGGCCCGGAATATAGCATGGGCATTATTCCGTTACCGACAGGCTCTGTCACAAACGCGGCATAACGCTGGGGCTTGGATCGGAAAAGTATTACTTTCGAGTTCTTCTAATAAACAGAGTAGCCAGGGATGAAATACCAACCGTTTACCCGAACTTTGATTGCCACCGCGCTGGTGCTGACTGTCAGCGGCGTGCAGGCGGCCTCCCAGGCCCCGGTGGCTGGCGAAAATGGCATGGTGGTCACCGCCCAGCATCTGGCGACCCATGTGGGCGTGGATGTGCTCAAGGCCGGCGGCAACGCCGTGGATGCGGCGGTGGCGGTGGGCTACGCCCTGGCCGTGGTGTACCCGGCGGCCGGCAACCTGGGCGGCGGTGGGTTCATGACCGTGCAACTGGCCGACGGCCGCAAGACCTTCCTCGACTTCCGCGAAAAAGCCCCGCTGGCCGCGACCGCCGACATGTACCTGGACAAGGACGGCAACGTGGTCCCGGACCTCAGCTCCAAGGGCCACCTGGCGGTCGGCGTTCCCGGCACTGTGTCGGGCATGGAACTGGCGCTGAGCAAATACGGCACCCTCAAGCGCGCCCAGGTCATCGCCCCGGCGATCAAGCTGGCCGAAGACGGTTTTGCCCTGGAGCAGGGCGATGTCGACCTGCTGCACACCGCTACTGACGAATTCAAGAAAGACAAAGACCTGCGCGGCATCTTCCTGCACGGAGGCGAGCCGATGCTGGTGGGCCAGAAGCTGGTGCAGAAAGACCTGGCGAAAACCCTGCGGGAAATCTCCGCCAAGGGCACCGATGGCTTCTACAAAGGCTGGGTAGCCAAGGCGATTGTGGATTCCAGCCAATCGGGCAAAGGCATCATCACCCAGGCCGACCTGGACAAATACAAGACCCGCGAACTGGCGCCCATCGAGTGTGACTACCGTGGCTACCACGTGGTGTCCGCGCCACCACCGAGCTCGGGCGGGGTGGTCATCTGCGAAATCATGAACATCCTCGAAGGCTACCCGATGGCCGACCTCGGCTATCACTCGGCCCAGGGCCTGCACTACCAGATCGAAGCGATGCGCCACGCGTACGTCGACCGCAACAGCTACCTCGGCGACCCGGACTTCGTGCAGAACCCGGTCGAGCACCTGCTGGACAAGGATTACGCCGCCAAACTGCGCGCTGCCATCGACCCGCAGAAAGCCGGGATCTCCCAGGACATCAAGCCGGGCGTTTCGCCCCACGAAGGCAATAACACCACCCACTACTCCATCGTCGACAAGTGGGGCAACGCGGTCTCGGTGACCTACACCCTCAACGACTGGTTCGGCGCGGGCGTGATGGCGAGCAAGACCGGGGTGATCCTTAACGACGAAATGGACGACTTCACCTCCAAGATCGGCGTGCCGAACATGTACGGCCTGGTGCAGGGCGAAGCCAACGCCATTGCTCCGGGCAAGACGCCGCTGTCGTCCATGAGCCCGACCATCGTCACCAAGGATGGCAAGGCGGTGATGGTGGTGGGTACGCCGGGTGGCAGCCGTATCATCACGGCCACCTTGCTGACTATCCTCAATGTGATCGACTACAAGATGAACATCCAGGAAGCCGTGGACGCCCCGCGTTTCCACCAGCAATGGCTGCCTGAGGCGACCAATATCGAGCGCTTTGCCCTGAGCCCCGACACCCAGAAAATCCTCGAAGGCTGGGGCCACAAGTTTGCCGGCCCGCAGGACGCCAACCACCTGGCGGCGATCCTGGTAGGCGCGCCGTCCCTGGACGGCAAGCCGGTCGGCAATAACCGTTTCTATGGGGCCAACGACCCTCGGCGCAATACCGGGTTGTCCCTGGGCTACTAAAGCCCGCGGATCAGCTCCAGCACCTCGGCCTTCTTCAGCGGGTGCTTCAGGCGTTGCGAGAGCAGCGCCATGGCCCGCTGATGTTCACAGGCAACTACCGCTTCCACTTCGTCGCCCTGGCAGAGCAGGGCGATGAAGTCGTGGCGCTGCAGGTCGCCTTCCACGTGGAGCTGATTCCAGTGGCGGGGGTGGCCCAGCAGTTCAAAGGTCTTGCCGAAGTGATACGTCCAGAAGAACGGCACATCGGCAAACACCTGTTGTGCGCCCAGCATATTGCGCGCCGCCAGCACCCCGAGTTGCTGCGCCACACGCCAGTGTTCGATGCGCACGGGTTGGCCGTTCCATGGAAAGGTCACCATATCGCCCGCCGCCCATAGTCCGGGCGCGACAGACAAACCGGCATCGGCTTTGAGCGACTGGTCCTCGGCTTTTTCCAGCCCCTCGACAAACCCCGTGGCAGGCGTGACGCCGACGCCTATCAGTACCAGGTCTGCGGCCAATCTGTGGCCGTTTTTCAGCACCACCGTCGTCACGTCCATGTGGCCTTCCAGGCGTGCAGGCTCGCTGGCGGTGTGGAATATCACGCCGTTGGCTTCATGCAATTGGCGCAGTGAGGCACCGATGCGCTTGCCCAGTTGGGCCGCCAGCGGAATCTCGTGACGGCCCACCACCTGCACCGTCAACCCGCGCTTGCGTAAGGCGGACGCGGCTTCCAGGCCGATAAAACTGTCGCCGATGATCACTGCACATGTGCCCGGTTGAGCCGCCTTGACGATACGCGCCGCATCGTCCCGGGAGCGCAACACGAACACGTTGTTGAGTACGGTGCCCGGAACATCCAGCGGCCTGGCTTCGCCGCCGGTGGCCAGCAGTGCGGCGTCGTAGTCGAAATGGCGACCGTCCGCAAGCTCGAGGCGCTTGGCTTGAGGGTCGAGATGGCGCACTTCGCCGTGGATCCGCGACGCGTGGCAGGTGGCCTCGTCCAGCAAGGGCGGTGTTTCCTGCGGCGGCATCTCGCCGCAGATGACGAATTTGCTCAGGGCGGTGCGGTCGTAGGCGGGGTCCTGTTCCTGGTCGATCCACAACAACCGGCCGCTGAAACCCTTGCGGCGCAGCGTGGCCACGGCCGCCGAACCGGCTGCACCGGCGCCAATCACGATAAAGCAGCGCGAATCGTTGGTGTGCGGGGCAACGGGCGAGGGCAGTGCCTCGTCGCCCACAGTGACCACGCCGTCGTGAATCTCCACCGGGTACTGCTTGAGCTGCACCAGCGCGGGCGGCTCGCAGACCTGGCCGTCATCCACCCGGAAGGCCGCCTTGTGCCACGGGCAAATGATCCTCCCGTCACAGACCACGCCTTGCTCCAGGGGCGCCCCGGCGTGGGGGCAATCCGCCTGATAGGCACGAACCTCGCTACCCGAACGCACCAGCAGGATGTGATGGGCGGCGGTTTCAACACGAACGCCACGGTCTTCGGGCAAGTTGATCAAGCGGGCAACGATGCGCATGTTCATAGGCCAATCTCCTTTTAAGGATTGACCTGTGCCCCGGGTAGAGGACTGCGTTGACCCGATAACCGGTCTTCAGCCCTGCGCGCCAGAGCGTTGAAAGTGGGCCATGCGTAACGAGCGGTGCATGAAAATCGTCCCCGCCGGTCAATCCAGCAGTTGTTCCACAGCTGAAAAGGCCTGGTCCTGGCGTGCTTGCCAATCCCCACGGATGACCCGTAGCGGTAGATGATGTTGCTCCAGCCAGTCACGACTGGCCTGGAAAAACGCCAGGCGATCGGCAAACTCCGGCTGGCAGCGCTGGCCATCGGCGGTCCACTCCACGTCTTCCGGCGACAGCAGCAGGTGCAGGTCGTAGTGGCGGGCGAGCAGTTCGCTGTCGAGCCACGCCGGGTAGTCGCCAAACAGGGTCTGGCTCCACAGCTTGTTGGTCAGCAGGTTGGTGTCGAGGATCAGCAATGCCGGCTGCGCGGCGCGGGCGGTATCTTCCCAGGCCAACTGGCCCCGGGCGATCTCCGGGATATCCGCCAGGGTGGTATCGCGCTGGTGGTGGTCGATGAAATCGCGCACGTATTCGCCCACCATCACCCCGCCAAAATGTGCCTGCAACTGGGCGGCCAGCCAGCTTTTACCGCTGGATTCCGGGCCGGCCAGTACCACCACCTTCATGCGTGCAACGCCGGGTCGGCGCGCCATTCACGCCAGCCCTGCACCGCGATCACGGTGAACAAGGCGTAGAGCGCGGCGGTGAGGTACAGGCCTTTGTAGAGGAACAGCCCGACGAAGATCACATCCACGGTGATCCACAACGGCCAGCACTGCACGCGTTTTTGCGCCATCCACATCTGCGCCACCAGGCTGAAGCCGGTCAGGGCCGCGTCCAGCCAGGGTTGGGCGGCGTCGGTCCAGTGGGCCATGGCTGCGCCCAGCAACAGGCTGCCCACAGCACCCACAGCCAGGCCTTGCAGGATCGGTTGCAGGCCCAGGCTGGTGACTTGCCGGCCTTGCTTGACCTCACCGGCGCGGGTCCACTGCCACCAGCCGTAGAGTTGCAGGGCGGCGTAGATCACTTGCAGGAGCATGTCGGAGTAGAGCTTCACATCGAAGAAGATCCAGGTGTACAGCAGCACCATCACCAGGCCGATGGGCCAGCACCACGGGTTCTGTTTAACCGTCAACCAGACAGCGATCACCCCCAGGGCGGCGGCAAACAGTTCAAGCCCGGACATGGCGGTTCCTTGGGGGAGTCGAAGAGGGCGCTGATTGTAACCAATGTGGGAGCGGCGGTGCGACGATAGATCGTTCCCACGCTCTGCGTGGGAATGCAGTTCCGGACGCTCCGCGTCCCGGCTCTGCGCAACGGTGACGCAGAGCGTCACAGGATGCGTTCCCACGCAGAGCGTGGGAACGATCATCGGCGTCAGACCTTGAATTGGCGCAGAAGGCTGTCGAGTTGTTCGCTCAGGCCTTTCAAGTGCGCACTCGCGACGCTGGACTGCTGCGCCGCCAGTGCCGTGCTGTGGGACAAACCGGCTGCCTGGGTGACGTTCTGGTTGATGTCTTCCACCACATGCGCCTGCTGCAACGTGGCACTGGCAATCGAGGCGTTCAGCCCGTTGAGATTACGCAGCGCCTGGCCGATGGCAGTCAGGCTCGCGCCCGCCTGGCCTGCTTGTTCGATGGTCAGTTGCGAGGCCTGGTGGCTGTCACTGATGACCTTGACCGCTGCCTCCGAATGGCCTTGCAGGCGCTCGATCATCGCCTGGATCTCTGCCGTGGATTTTTGCGTGCGCTGGGCCAGCAGCCGTACTTCGTCGGCCACCACCGCAAAACCACGGCCTTGCTCCCCGGCGCGGGCCGCTTCGATGGCGGCGTTGAGGGCCAGCAAGTTGGTCTGGTCGGCAATCGAGCGGATCACTTCCAGCACGCCGCCAATCTGCGTGCTTTCAGTCGACAGCGTCCGGATCACCTCCACGGCCTGGCTGATGGTGCCGGAGAGCTGGTCGATCCGTTGCAGGCTGCCGTCGATATTGAGCTGGCCCTGTTCGGCCTGCACCTGGGCATCGCGCATTTCGCTGGCGGCATGCTCGGCATTTTTGGCCACGTCCTGTACGCCATAGGTGACTTCATTGATCGCCGTCGCCACCAGTTCCATCTGCTGCGATTGCTGCTGGCTGCGGGCATGGGCATCGCTGGCGTTGCTGCCCAGCTCGGTGGACGACTGGCCCAAGGCGTTGGCGCAGGTCTGCAACTGGCCCACTACCTGCCGCAGCTTGGCGGTAAAGCTGTTGAAGTGCCGCGACAATTGAGTGACTTCATCCTGGCCATGGGTGTCTAGGGTGCGGGTCAGGTCGCTTTCGCCACTGGCGATATTGGCCATCGCATTCACTGCCTGCTGCAACGGGCGCACGATGCTGCGGGCGATCAGCACCACCAGCAGGGCCATGATCAGCGCGATCACCAGGCCAACCACCGAGGCTTTCCACACCTGGCCGCGGAACTCGCCTTGCACGTCATCGACATACACGCCGGAACCGATGATCCAGCCCCAGGGTTCAAACAGCTGTATATAGGAGGTCTTGGCCACCGGCGCATCGGCGCCGGGCTTGGGCCAGCGGTAATTCACCATCCCCGCGCCCTTGGCCTTGGCCAGGATCACGAACTCGTTGAACACCGCAAAGCCGTCCGGATCACGGATGGCCGACAGGTTCTGGCCGTCGAGCTTGGGGTTGGCCGCGTGCATGATCATCACGGGGGTGAGGTCGTTGATCCAGAAGTAGTCGTCCTTTCCGTAACGCAGGCCACGTACCGCGCTCAAGGCTTGCGTCTGCGCCGCTTCACGGCTCAGGACGCCGCTGGTTTCGAGGCTGTGATAATAAGTCAGGATCCCGCTGGCGGTTTGCACCACGCGCTGGGTCTGCTCACTCTTGGCCTGGTACAGGTCGCCATGAATCTGCTTGAGCATAAGCAGGCCGAGGGTTAGCAGCATCAGCACGGCGACGATCAGGATCAGCCAGAGGCGCCGGCTGATAGACATATTGCGCAAACTGTTCATGGTCCTGTCACTCCGTGTTCTTATAATTTTGGGTGCTGCATCGACATTTCCGGCTTGTCTGATAGGCTTTCGGCCCAGAATCAAAAAACCTGAGTCCTGCCTGATTTTTCACGGAATTTTCGCAGTTCGGCCTTGATTATTTGCGCTGTGCTTGCAGCGCACTCTTCGTTAGTGAACGTCTAAAAAATATCAACGAGGCATGCCGTGGGCATGACCTTTGGGGGAATCGATGGATCTTTGGACCGCCGTACAGGCACTGATACTCGGCGTTGTAGAGGGGCTGACGGAGTTTTTGCCGATCTCCAGTACCGGGCACCAGATTATCGTGGCCGACTTGATCAACTTCGGTGGCGAACGCTTTGAAGCGTTCAATATCATCATCCAGCTGGGCGCGATCCTGGCGGTGGTGTGGGAGTTTCGACGCAAGATCCTCGACGTGGTCATTGGCTTGCCGACCCAGCGCAATGCCCAGCGTTTCACCGTCAACCTGATCATTGCCGTATTGCCGGCGGTGGTGCTGGGGGTGATTTTCGCCGACCTGATCAAACACTACCTGTTCAACCCGATCACCGTTGCGGCGGCGTTGGTGGTGGGCGGCGTCATCATGTTGTGGGCCGAGCGCCGCCAGCATGAAGTGCACGCCGAAACCGTCGACGACATCACCTGGAAGGACGCGATCAAAGTCGGCTTTGCCCAGTGCCTGGCGATGATCCCGGGCACCTCGCGCTCGGGCGCTACCATCATTGGCGGCCTGTTGTTCGGCCTGTCACGCAAGACCGCCACCGAGTTCTCGTTCTTCCTGGCGATGCCGACCATGGTCGGCGCAGCGGTGTATTCGGGCTACAAATACCGTCACCTGTTCCAGCCGGATGACCTGCCGGTGTTTGCCATCGGCTTTGTCACCTCGTTCATCTTCGCGATGATCGCGGTCAAGGCGCTGCTCAAGTTCATCGCCAGCCACAGCTACGCGGCGTTCGCCTGGTACCGGATCGCCTTCGGCCTGGTGATCCTGGCCACCTGGCAGTTCGGCTGGATCGACTGGTCGGCCGTCAAGCCATGATCATCCAGCATCCGCGCTTCAAGGCGTTGGTGTTTGCACTGTTGTGCGCCGCGCCGCTGTTTGGTGCGGCGCTGCTGGGGTACCGCGGGGTTTCGCTGATCCCGCTGGTGGCCTATGGCGTGGTCAGCGTGGTGGCGTTCCTGCTGTACTGGAGCGACAAGCGCAAGGCTCGCGAAGACAGCTGGCGCACCCCGGAAAACGTCCTGCACGCGGTGGAGCTGGCAGGCGGTTGGCCGGGGGCGTTGATTGCCCAGCAGGTGTTCCGCCACAAGACGCGCAAGGTGTCTTATCAGGTGGTGTTCTGGCTGATCGTGTTGCTGCACCAGGTGTTCTGGATTGATCAGCTGTTCCTGGGTGGCACGCTACTCTCGATCTTCTAGCAACAAGCCGACCTGCGTGCGCTTGGGCAGCTTGCTCACCACCAACTGGTGGGAACGCTGCAACAGGCCACGCAGTTACTCGGCGCCCAGCGGGTAGGGCGTTTCCATGATGATCCACTGCGCCCGCGCCAGGTACGGCGCCGGGTGGATGCCGGGGCGATCCACATGGCCCAGGAACAGCTCCTTGTCGACCTTGAAGGCCAGCGAGTCGCCCCGCAGGTTCTGCAAGGCAAACATCTTGTTGCCGGCAATCGAAAACACCCGTACGCCGCCCCATTTGTAATCTTCCCGCGCGCCGGGCAAGCCCAGGCAAAACGTGGCGACTTGTTCTTCGGTCATTCTCATAGCAAACGGTCTCCGCAACCTTTGAAGGCGTTATCCAGGTGGTCGATCCAGGCCCGCACGGCCGGCAACACACCGCGCCGATGTGGGTACACCGCCTGCAACCAGCCACCCGGCAATGACCATTGCGGCAAGAGCTGCACCAATTGGCCGTTGGCCAATTCCTCCTCGCAATACATCATCGGCAGCACGGTAAACCCCAGGCCGGCGAGGGCGCAGGCCTTGCGTACCAGGAAATCATCGATCCCCAGCCGCGCTTCCATCACCAGGTCGTGGCTGCTGCCTTCCGGGCTGAGCATGCGGAAGTGCACCATGCGGTCTGCTTCCAGGGCGCCCAGCACCGGCAGTTGCTTGAGGTCTTCCAGGGTGTCGATCTGCCGCTCACGCACAAAGTCGGGGCTGGCGACAATCGCGGTCTGGGCCTGGCGCAGGCGCTTGGTCACCAGCAGCGGGTCTTCATCCCCAAGCTCGCGCACGCGCAAGGCCACATCAATGCCTTCGGCCACCAGGTCGACGCGGCGGTTGACCAGGTTCATCTCCAACTGCACCAGCGGGTTGGCGGTGAGAAACTCCGCCACCACGGTCTGCAGGAATTGGTGAGCCAGGCCCACGGGGCTGCTGACCCGCAGCCGACCGCGGGGTTCGCTGGACATGCTGGCCACTGCCTCATCGGCCATTTCCGCCTCCAGCAGCATTGCCTGGCAGTGGCGCAGGTAGCGTTCACCCACGGCGGTGAGGGTCAGTTGGCGGGTGGTACGTTGCAGCAAGCGGGCGCCGAGGCGTTCTTCCAGCTCGGCAATGCGCCGCGACAGCCGCGACTTGGGAATCCCCAGCAGTCGCCCGGCAGCGGCGAAACCGCCGGCTTCCACCACCTTGGCGAAGTAGTAGAGGTCATTCAGATCTTGCATGGTCGGCCTATTGTCCTGTCAGTGGGACGAATAATCGCATATTGCCTGACTAATCGCTGATTGGTTTCATCTGTAGGCTTATTTCCATTCCGTCGCCCTTGGCGATGCTTACTTGGAGATTAACCATGAAACTGTTGCATATCGATTCCAGCATCCTCGGCGACAACTCGGTTTCCCGTCAGTTGAGCGCAGGTGTCGTCAAGACCTGGCAGGCGGCCGAGCCAGGCGTTGAAGTGACCTACCGTGACCTGGCCAGCGAAGGCATCAACCACTTTTCCGGCGTGACCCTGGGTGCACTGGGCACCGCTGCCGAGCTGCGTGATGCCGTACAGAAACATGAAGCCGAGCTGAGCGCCAACACCCTCGCCGAATTCCTCGCGGCCGACGCCATCGTCCTGGCTGCGCCGATGTACAACTTCACCATCCCGACCCAACTCAAGGCCTGGATCGACCGTATCGCCGTCGCCGGCCAGACATTCCGCTACACCGAAAACGGTCCTGAAGGCCTGGCCGGTGGCAAGAAAGTCATCATCGTGTCGACCTCCGGCGGCCTGCACGTTGGCCAGCCTACCGGTGTGGCTCACGAAGACTACCTGAAAGTACTGCTGGGCTTCCTCGGCATCACCGACATCGAAATCGTCCGCGCTCACGGCCTGGGCTATGGCGATGAAGTGCGCAGCAAGGCGATCAGCGACGCCAACGCAGTGATCAACGAACAATTGTTCGCCGCAGCGTAAGACTTGTGTAAATTTTGCTGTTCCTCGATATCAATCTGATTCGAGGCGCCTAAACTCTGTATTCTGCTCGCCTGAAAAGCGATCGGAGTACGGAGTTTTTTCGTTTACCCGCTGTCACTACTTTGGCCCAGGTTATGCACGCATGGGTAAACCCTGCCAGTCCGAGCGCCTGAACCATGGATACTTCAACAGCTACGCGGGCTTACGCAACAAAGGTGGACATCCCCATGATGCGTCTTTGTGCAGTCTTGGTTCTCTCCCTGCTCGGCGGCCTGATTTCAGTGCAAGCCGCGCCCGCGCCGCACCCCCATTGGAGTGTGGGCTTTCACCGCATGACCTTTCTCGACCCGCTGGATCTGCAGCCGATGAAAGCCGTCGCGTTCTACCCGTCCACCGGCCTGGAACACACCACCCAGGTGGGCGCTTATCACATCGCCGCCACTGAAGACTCGAAAATCGCCATCGGCCGCTTTCCAATGCTGATGCTGTCCCACGGCAATACCGGTACGCCCCTGGCCCTGCACGACCTCGCCACCTCCCTGGCGCGCAAGGGGTTTGTGGTGGTGGCGGTGCTGCACCCTGGCGACAACTACAAGGATCACAGCCGGCTGGGCACCTTGAGCAACCTGTACGGGCGCCCGATCCAGATTTCCGAAGCGATCACCGCCACCCTCGGCGACCCGATGCTGTCGCCATTCGTCAACGTCGACCAGGTAGGCGTCATCGGTTATTCGGCCGGTGGCGAAACCGCGCTGATCCTCGCCGGCGCCAAGCCGGACCTCGACCGCCTGCGCCGCTACTGCCAGCAACGCCCGGAAGATCGCGACGCCTGCACCACCAAGGGCGAGTTGATCGTCGACCGCGACGACCTGCAACCGCAGGCCGACCCGCGTATCCATGCCTTGATGTTGATGGCGCCGTTGAGCCTGATGTTTGGCCGCCACACCCTGGCGGACGTGCATGTACCGGTGCTGCTCTACAGCGGCGACGGCGACAAGCTGGTGGCCGTGGACAAGAACGCCGAGGCCCTGGCGCGCAAACTGCCGGAGCCGCCGGACTTCAAGCTGCTGGCCGGGGCAGGGCACTTTGTGTTCATGGCGCCTTGCGACGAGAGCCAACTGGCCGCGATGCCCGCCATGTGCACCGATGCCGACGGGGTTGACCGTGAAAGCATCCACCGCGACCTGATTTCCGAGGCCGGGCGGTTCTTTAATCACACCCTCGGGCAATCCACCCGGGCGGGCTTGCAGACGGCTGATCAGTAAGCGCGGCGCTTGAGCAGCAACGTCAGGCCCAGGCCGGTGATGGAAAGCAGGGCGGCGCAAAAGAAGATCCACGAGTAGCCCAGGTTCAGCGCCACCGCACCCATCACCGGCCCGGCAATGGCCAGCGCCAGGTCAAAAAACACCGCATATGCACTCAACCCGGCGCCCCGGCTGCTGTTGGGCACCTGGTTGATCGCCTCCACGCCCAGCGCCGGGTACACCAGCGACAGACCAAAGCCGGTCAGCCCGGCGCCGATCAAGGCCACGCCGGTGGACGGTGCCAGCCACAGCAGCGTCAGGCCCAGGGTTTCGATGGTCATGCAGGCAATCGCCGCGGTGAAGCCGCCGAAGCGGTTGATGGCAGAGATAAACACCAGCCGTGACAGGATGAAACACACGCCAAATACCGTCAGGCACCAGGCTGCGCCCGTCCAGCCACGGCTCAAGTAGTAGAGGGTGATAAACGTGGTGAGGGTGCCGTAGCCAATCGATGCGAGACACAGGCTGGCGCCGAACGGCGCGATACGCCCGAATACCGCCCAGAAGGGCAGCCGCTCGCCGCGCACCACGGGCACCGAAGGTTTGTTGCGAATCAGCAGCAGGCCCAGGGCGGAAAGTGCCGTGAGGGCGATTCCGAGGCTGGTGTAGCCGTAGTCGGCAACCATCACCACCCCAAGCGGTGCACCAATGGCAATCGCGCCGTAGGAGGCGATGCCGTTCCACGAGATCGATCGTGCCGTATGTTCGGCACCGACCGCGCCCATGCACCAACTGATGGTGCCGACGCCGATCAGGCCCTGCGCGACGCCGAGTAACAGCCGGCCGACAATCAATATGCCGAGGCTCAGCAACGGCAGGCTTTGCACCAGCGTGGCGATGAACGTCAGCACCCCGCTCAGCAGAATCCCGCTCAGGCCCAGCACGATAGCGCGCTTGGTGCCCACGTTGTCCGACATGCGCCCGGCCATGGGGCGGCTGAGCAGCGTGGCCAGGTATTGCGAGCCGATGGTTATCCCGGCGACCACCGCGCTGAAACCCAGCTCACCGTGGACATAGCCGGGGATGACGGCAATCGGCAGGCCGATACAGATAAACGCGATAAACGTGTAGAAAACGATGGAGACGATCTGCAGGGTGATCGACAAGGAGCTGGGGGTGGCGGGCTGTGTGGCAGGCATGGGGACTCGTTCGCGGGCGGGCGGTGCGGGCATCATGGCAAGGGCTTGGGGTAAAAGGAAGCAGGCTAACTATATTTGATGATATTGCGGCCCGTGCCTATCCGGCTTTGGATCCATGGGGCCTCCCTGGCCCGGGACGACTAAAGCGGACGCGGTAAAGTGTGGGAGCTGTCGAGCTTTAGCGAGGCTGCGAAGGCGGCGGCATGGTCAATAAAGATGTTGCCTGGCACACCGCTATCGCGGCCTCGCTAAAGCTCGACGGCTCCCACAGAAAAGCAGAGCCATACCCCAAAAAAAAGCCCCATCACACTGGACGGGGCTTTCGCATTTCAAACTACCGGCGGCTCTTAGAAAACCACACCCTGACTACGCAGGTAATCGTCATAAGTCCCGCTGAAGTCGATCACCCCACTCGGGCTCAGCTCGATGATGCGGGTGGCCAGGGACGACACAAACTCCCGGTCATGGCTGACAAAGATCAGCGTACCCGGGTAGTTCTCCAACGCCAGGTTCAGCGCCTCGATGGACTCCATGTCCAAGTGGTTGGTCGGCTCGTCCATGATCAGCACGTTCGGCTTTTGCAGGATCAGCTTGCCGAACAGCATGCGACCTTGCTCGCCACCGGAAATCACCTTCACCGACTTCAGGATCTCGTCGTTGGAGAACAGCATGCGGCCCAGGGTGCCGCGAACCACTTGCTCGCCTTCCTTGGTCCAGCGGCCCATCCAGTCGAACAGGTTGGACTCGTCTTCGAAGTCCGAAGCATGGTCCTGGGCGTAATAGCCCAGTTCAGCCGCGTCGGTCCACTTGACCGTACCGGCATCCGGGGTCAGTTCGTTGACCAGGGTACGCAGCAGGGTGGTCTTGCCGATACCGTTCGGGCCAATGATCGCCACGCGCTCGCCGGCTTCAACCTGGAAGCTGAAGTCCTTGAACAGCGTCTTGCCGTCAAAGCCCTTGGCCATGCGATCGACGATGACCGCCTGGCGGTGCAGCTTCTTGGTCTGGTCGAAGCGGATGAACGGGCTGACGCGGCTCGATGGCTTGACTTCGGCCAGCTGGATCTTGTCGATCGCCTTGGCACGGGAAGTGGCCTGCTTGGCTTTCGAGGCGTTGGCCGAGAAGCGGCTGACGAAGGATTGCAGCTCGGAGATCTGCGCTTTCTTCTTGGCGTTGTCCGACAGCAACTGCTCGCGGGACTGGGTCGCCACGGTCATGTATTCGTCGTAGTTGCCCGGGAACAGGCGCAGCTCGCCGTAGTCCAGGTCGGCCATGTGGGTGCAGACGCTGTTCAGGAAGTGACGGTCGTGAGAGATGATGATCATCAGGCTGTTACGCTGGGTCAGGATGTTTTCCAGCCAGCGGATGGTGTTGATGTCCAGGTGGTTGGTCGGCTCGTCGAGCAGCAACACTTCCGGATCGGAAAACAGCGCCTGGGCCAGCAATACACGCAGCTTCCAGCCTGGTGACACTTCACTCATCGGGCCGTTGTGCTGCTCGATGCCGATACCCAGGCCCAGCAGCAACTCACCGGCGCGGGATTCGGCGGTGTAGCCGTCCATCTCGGCGAAGTCGGTTTCCAGCTCAGCCACGGCCATGCCGTCGTCTTCGGTCATCTCCGGCAGCGAGTAGATGCGGTCGCGCTCGGCCTTGACCTTCCACAGCTCTTCGTGACCCATGATCACGGTGTCGAGTACGGTGAATTCTTCGTAGGCGAACTGGTCCTGGCGCAGTTTACCCAGGCGCACGTTCGGCTCCAGCATGACCTGGCCGCCCGACGGGTCGAGGTCGCCACCGAGGATTTTCATGAAAGTCGACTTGCCGCAACCGTTGGCACCGATCAGGCCATAACGGTTGCCTGCGCCGAACTTGACCGAAACGTTCTCAAATAGCGGCTTGGCGCCGAACTGCATGGTGATGTTAGCTGTGGAGATCAATTACTTTACCTATCAATAGCTTGGAGTGCGCTAATTTGAGCCGGGCCCATTTTGTGGCCCAGGCCAACGGGCATACGTCGGCAGCGACATCAAGGCTTGGGGCCCAGTCGCTGAGCAGAAAAATGGGTGCATGTTGGAATTTGGCGCGCATTGTCGCATATGTCAGGCGGGAGTTGTATGGCGCTGCACGGATGGATTCGCCCGAGTCTCCGGCATTGCCACCCACACCAGCCCCAATGCGACGGCCGCCACGCCGGCCAGGGTCAGGAACGCGGCGTTGTAACCCGCCCACTGCACGACAAAACCTGCCAGGCTGCTGCTCAAGGCCGCCCCGAGGCCGAATGCCGTGGACAGCGCGCCCAGGCTGACATTGAAGCGTCCGGTGCCCTGGGTGAGGTCTTTGACGATCACCGGAAACAGCGCGCCGAACACCCCGGCGCCGACGCCGTCAAGCATCTGCACTGCCACCAGCCAATAAGGATCACTGGACAGCGTATACAACACGCCCCGCAGCGGCAGGATCATGAAACCGGCGAGCAGCAACGGCTTGCGCCCCCACACGTCGGCCTTCACGCCCACCAGCCAGGCCACCGGCACCATCACCAACTGGGCCGCGACGATGCAGGCCGAGGTCAGCGGCGTGGCCATCTGCAGGTTGATCTGCGACAGCTTCTGGCTGACCAGCGGCAGCATGGCCGCATTGGCCAGGTGAAACAGCGCGCAGCAGATGGCAAACAGCATCAAGGGCCTGTTCGCCAGAAGCACGGCCAACCCCGACGGTTGTTCATGGCCGGTGCCATGCGCAGGGTCGAAACCCCGTGCGACTTCGTGGTCGATTGCCTGGGCTGACACGCAGCTGACCGCGATGACACTCGCCGCAGCCATGACTGCCATCAGATAGAACACCGCCACCGGGTCGAACAGGTAGGCGAACCCACCAGCGAGCAGGGCCGCCACCGCGTTGCCGGCGTGGTTGAAGGTTTCATTGCGGCCGGTGCGCCGGGTAAAAGCGCGCGGCCCGGTGATCCCGAGGGAAATCGCCGAGATGGCCGGCGCAAACACCGAGGCCGCCGCTGCACTGGCCGCCTGGGTCAGCGCCACCAGGCTGAAGGAGCTGACGAAGGGCAGGAGCAGGCAACTGGCAGTCACCAGCAGCGCGGCGATCACGATCACTGCCCGTTTGCTGCGGGTTCGGTCAATCAATGCGCCGGCCGGCGTCTGGGTGAGCAGGGCCGCGATGCCGGCCAGGGTCATGACCACGCCGATGCTGGCGGGGTCCCAGTGGTGCACGGCCAGCAGATAAATCGCCAGGTACGGCCCCAGTCCGTCACGCACGTCCGCCAGGAAGAAGTTCAGGCTGTCCAGGGACAGGGTGTTGCGCAGGTCAGAGCGAGTAGCCATGGCACGGTCTTCAGGCAAGAGGTCGGTAGCAGTAGTGACCCATGGCGTGAAGGTATAGTTTCTGAAGGCGGCGTTGCACTCGTATGGCAATACAAGCAAAAACATTTACAAAGTGGAGCCATTTGCATCGAAAAATAGCGCTGATCGAGGCTTTTTCAGGGCTTTTTATTGTTAACAGTTGAACATCCAATAAGCCTGGCTTATTTTCCGTCCGTTCGCCCTACAGTGAAGGCTCTTTACCGGTTCAAGGATGGCGAGGCTTTCGGTGTAGGGCGGACTTCTTTTGTCGCAATGACCGGAACATATTGGAGACGCAATGGACATGCTCTCAGCCCAGGTATCAAAACCAGCCCGCTCAACTGCCCCGTGCTACACCCTCACCGCCATCAAGCGCCCGTGCTGATTGGCTGCCGTGCAGGCAAAAAAAGGCCCGTGGGGTAGACGGGCCAAGGTGTTCACTGGAGTAGGTAGCCTTCACGCTATAGGTCAACACGTGAAGGCCATGTGAAAACCATGTCGCAGGAACGGATGTATATCCGTGTCAGGGTTTGCGCACGAACGTGCGCATGGTTTGCCCTTGGCCGGTACTGAAGCGGGTAGGGCGGGGCATGCCTTCATCTGCCGCAATAAACACGAAGTGATCACCTTCCAGCCGGTAACTCGCGGGTAACTGTTTGCCGGCATCCTCTCCCATCGAGTCAACCCAGGTAATGCTTTTGGGTGCCGTGCTGGCATCGAGCGTGAAGCTGCCTGCCAGTAAAACCTCGCCGTCGACCGTCACCACCTGGAATTGATCGCCCGAGATTGTCGTGATCGCGCCTGGCGCGCTGTGTTCATCCGTGGGATTGGGCACGCCATTGTCTTCCAGTGCCGTTTGTTCCCATGCGCCCTGGAGCGCCTCAAAGTCATCAATTGAAACAGAGGTCATACAAATTCCTTTTTTTTGGTTGAAAAATGATCAGTCAATGCCCTGGGGTGTAGGCGCCTGACGGATGAGCTGAATCGATTTTGTGAGAATTGTCTGTTTTCTCAAGGTTGCGTACGAATTTTCCCAATATTCACGGGTATTTAGCGCCATTTTATGCGTTGATTCGGAAACGGTTCTTTACAAGTTCGTCTACGCTCAGCACCAGGGTAGGGACTCCTGGGTATCTGAACGAAAACAATCTACGGTGATGTGGGATTTTTCCGTGACCGAGGTGGTCGGATGACCATCGGTAGACCGTGTGTGTCTTGTGTACAGGGCGTTGTCCCTGATTTTCAAGCGGTCATTCAGTATTTGATGAATATGTATGACCGCTGACTGTCGATTTTTTAAGGTGCATCAGTTTTGAATAAAACTCCTCGGCTCCACGCTCATGCGGCATCGGACGAAATTGATCTGTTTGAACTGTGTCATGGTATCTGGCGACAAAAGAAGTTAGTGCTGGGTTGTACAATTCTCGCGGGAGTCCTGGGCGCTGGCTACGCATTTCTGGCACCGCGGGAGTATGAGGTCAGCAGTGTGCTGCGCCCTGCAGCCATCAATGAACTGGATGCACTGAACCGCTCCGAAGTCTATAAGTTGCCCCCGGCGGACGCGCTGAATAAAGTCGGCGCACAACTGGACTCCTACGAAGCCCGCCTGGGGTTCTTCAAGTCGCATGAGGACCTTTTCAAGGCGTTCCAGAAAACCGGGCAAAGCCTGGAGCAGAGTTTTGAAGCATTCAATCGAAACTCGATCAACCTTATTCTGCCGGATCCAAAAAAAGCCGACTCCCTGAGCAGTTATATCCGGCTTGAGTTGCAATACCCCAAAGACATCGACGGCGTTGCCATTCTCAACGGCTTTGTGGACTACGCCATCGCGTCGGAACGCGCCCAAGTGGGTGCAGACCTGAAAGTGATCGTCAATAACCGCCTGAACGAACTCAAGGGCAAGATTGACGCAGCGCGCTCCAACTACGAAACCGATAAGGAGTCGAAAATTGCCAAGCTGCTTGAGGCCGACCGGCTCAAGCGCGCTCAATTGGAAGACGAATTGGTTGCCCTGCGCTTGCAGATGAAAATGGAGCGAACGAACCGACTGGCGGAGTTGGCCGAGGCCATCTCCATCGCCAAGTCGATGGGCATCAAGACGCCGACTACCCCGTCATCCATGGCGGATGCCTCTCGTGGCGGCTCCAATCAAATGATGCGCACCGAGGTCAATAATCAGAAAATCCCGCTGTACTTCCTCGGGACAGAAGCGCTTGAGGCGGAACGTACGGCCTTGCTGGCGCGCACCAGCGACGACTTCACTAACGGTCGCGTTGCGCAGATTGGCAAAGAGTTGCAGATGCTGGAGGTCAACCGAGAAGTCGAGGTCCTGAAAAAACGCGGGAATGAAGACATTTTCTTGCAGGATGTTGAACCGTTACGCGCGGAAGTCGCGCGGTTGCGGAGCCTCAATATCGACATGAGTGACCTCAAACTGGTCACCATTGACCGTCGTGCCCAGGAGCCACTCAGCCCGATCAAGCCTAAAAAAGGCCTTGTGATAATGCTGAGCGTGGTTGCGGGGTTGATTCTGGGTATGCTGATTGCACTGGTCCGCCATTTCATCCTGGCACGGCGCGAAGCCATACCCTACTCGCAGCTGGATGAACATCGGCTTGCTCTGCGTCCACGCAAGGATGACGAACCGAAAATCTGACGCCTGCAGCAGCGGGCAGGCCGCCCGGCAAGCCCGCTGCTGCTCTTCCTGGCACACTCACTGGACACCTTTTCACAAATCTTGATTAACCTTTGGTTACAAAGTGTGGCTAAAATAGCTGCCAATGGCCACGACCGGATTGTCACCCAGCCGTTCGTGTTGCCGGTTTTGTGAATTGTGATTTCAGGTGCTGCATCTTCAATCCTCGGCCGTTGTGGGCACGCGGGAGCAGCCTGTTCTCTTCTGACTTGTGACGAATACCTTGAAACTCATCATTGTTGCTCTCTACGTTGCCTCTATTGCGTATGTCCACCTGCGTGGCCGGGTGCGCCACAAGCTGGGGCGCCAGCTCAGTGATCACTCGACCTTCCTGGCTCCGGTGAACTGCTTTCTCTACCTCTTTTCCAAACTGCCCAGCCGACCGTACCTGTCCCCCAGCGACTTTCCCGACCTGAGCCCGCTTCAGGAGCATTGGCAAGAGATCCGCGAGGAAGGCCAGAACCTGTTGCGCGCAGGCGAGATCAAGCGCTCCGACCAGTACAATGACGTGGGTTTCAATTCGTTCTTCAAGTCGGGCTGGAAGCGTTTCTATTTGAAGTGGTATGGCGACAGCCATCCTTCGGCGATGAAGCTGTGCCCGCGCACCACCGAGCTGGTGCAAAGCATCGGCTCGATCAAGGCCGCGATGTTTGCCGAGCTGCCACCGGGCTCAAAGCTGGTACGCCATCGTGACCCGTATGCCGGTTCCTACCGTTACCACCTGGGCCTGGACACGCCCAACTCCCCGGGCTGCTACATCAACGTAGATGGTGAAAACTACTACTGGCGCGACGGTGAGCCGGTGATGTTTGACGAGACCTTCATCCACTACGCCGAAAACACCACCGAGCAGAACCGGATCATTCTGTTCTGCGATATCGAACGCCCGATGAAGTACCGCTGGGCGGCCGCGTTCAACCGTTGGTTCAGCCGCAATGTGATGGCTGCGGCCGGTTCGCCCAACGATGCCGGTGACAAGACCGGCGGCCTGAACCGTGCATTTACCCGCCTGTACAAGATTCGCCTGCGGGGCAAGGAGTTGAAGAAACGCAACCGCACCCGTTACTACCTGGAAAAGTGGGCGATCTTTGCCGGCCTGGCCGCGATCTTCATCCTCATCTGAACCGGGCAGCGGAGCGCATCAGCCTGGCGGATGCGCCCCCAGCTTCTCCCACATCTTCTTGCTGATCTTCTGCCGATTGGCATAACCCGCCCACGGGTCCTTTTTCAAACCCTGCAAACGCTCGTGCAAGTTAGCCACCGTCCATTGTTGGGCGCTGTGCAGACTCTTCAACTCATCACGACTCACCGGTACCGATACCGGCAGGCCGGGCCGCGCCCGCACCGAGTAGGCGGCTACCGTGCTGGCGCCCCGGGCGTTGCGCAGGTAGTCGATGAAGATCTTGCCCACGCGATTCTTCGGGCCCGAAGTCGCGGTAAAGCGTTCAGGCAACTGCAGCGTCATGAACTGGGCGATGGCCTTGGCGAAGGCTTTTACCGAGTCCCAGCCGTCGCGGCGCGCCAGCGGCACCACCAGGTGCAGGCCTTTGCCGCCGCTGGTCTTGACGAACGCTTCAAGCCCCAGTTCATCGAGTACCGACAAGGTCAGTTGCGCCGCTTCAAGCATGCTTTTCCACGGCAGTGCCGGGTCCGGGTCGAGGTCGAGCACAAACAGGTCCGGGGTTTCAATCTTGTCAGCGGTAGCGCCCCAGGTATGCAACTCGACGGTACCCATCTGCACGGCACCGATGAGCGCGGCCGGGCTGTCGATTTCCATCAGCCGCGCATGGCCCGGGTCCAGGGCCTGGTCCAGTTGCTTGATATTCGGGATCGCCAGGCGCTCGGAGTGCTTCTGGAAAAACTGTTCGCCGGCAATGCCTTCCGGTGCCCTGAGCAAGGACACCGGCCGGTTGCGCAGAAAGGGCAGGAGCCATTCGCTGATGCCCTCATAGAACTGTGCCAGTTGCAGTTTCTGTGTAGCGCTCTGGGCATCGATGACTCGGTCCGGATGGGTAATCCTGACCCCAGCCACGGCGCCGGTGCCCGCCGCCTGTTTGCGGGGTTTTTCCTTCAGCGATTTGGCCGTCCGCGGCTGTTCATGCACAATCTGCTCCGCCGGCTTGTCGGTGCGCAGCCCGACAAACGCCGCCTGGCGCACCACACCTTCGCGGGTCCATTCGGCAAATTGCACTTCGCCCACCAGCTGCGGCTCGACCCAGTGCACGCCGCGTGCCTGGGCACTGGTCAGGGGCTTGGCCAGCGGTGAAGTCTGGCGTTCCAGCGCCTTCAACTGTGCACTGATCTTTTTCAGCGCGGCCTGATCGAATCCGGTACCTACGCGCCCGGCATACACCAGGTCGCTGTCATCATTGACCGCCAGCAACAGCGCGCCAAACCCGCTGCGCGAACCTTGCGGGCGGGTGAACCCTACGATCACGAATTCCTGGCGCAGCCGGCACTTGAGCTTGATCCAGTCCGGGCTGCGCCTGGAAACGTAGGGGCTGCCGGCACGTTTGCCGATCACGCCCTCCAGCGCCAGGTCGCAGGCACTTTCGAAGATATCCCGCTGGTTGGCAGCAAAGGACTCGGAGAAGCGCAGCAGCTTGCTCTTGCTGCGGCTAACCGCGTCCTTCAGCGCGGTGCGGCGCTCTTCGACAGCGGCTTCGCGCTGGTCGCGGCCGTCCAGGAACGGCGCATCGAACAGGTAATAGACAATGTCCAGGCTCCGGCCGATATCAAAAGCGTTCTGCAGCGCCTGGAAATCCGGCAGCCCGTCGGCGTTCAGGCTGACCACCTCACCGTCAAGCCAACTGTCCTTGAGCTTCAGGGCTTCCAGGGCCTTGGCCTGGCGTGGCAGGCGATCGGTCCAGTCATGGCCATTGCGGGTGAACAGCCGAACTTCGCCATCGCGAATCCGTGCGAGGATGCGATAGCCGTCGAATTTGATCTCGTACACCCAATCGCCTTCCGGTGCACGGTCCACCAGTGTCGCCAGCTGTGGCGCGAGTTGATCGGGCAGGGCGGTTGAGGGCTTGCGCCTGGCTTTCTTCGCCGCTGCGGGCTTTTTCGCAGCCCCCACCGTTGCGTCGCTCAGCACGCTTTTCGGTTCAGCCTGGACCACATCGTAGTCAGCCACCGGGCGTGCCTGCTGATCGTTCTCCTTGATCAACAACCACTGCTCCTTGTCGCCGCTGCCCTTGAGTCGGGTGCGCACCAGCGTCCAGTCGCCTGCCAGTTTTTCGCCGATCAGGCTGAACTTGAGCTTGCCGGCCGCGTAGGCCTTGTGCGGGTCATCGTGGGGCTGCCACACGCCGCGATCCCACACGATCACATCGCCAGCGCCGTATTGGCCTGCCGGAATGCTGCCCTCGAAACTGCCATAGCCCAATGGATGATCTTCCACATGCACCGCGAGGCGCTTCTGGCTCGGGTCGAGGCTTGGGCCCTTGGGCACCGCCCAGCTTTTGAGGACGCCGTCGAGCTCCAGGCGAAAGTCATAATGCAGGTTGCGCGCATCGTGCTTTTGAATCACGAACGACAGGGCATGCGCCCGGTTCCTGGCGCGAGGCGCACTGCCGGCGGGTTCGGCGGTCACATCGAAGTCGCGCTTGGCGTTGTATTCACTCAGGGGCTTGGCCATGGCGGTCTACCTCATGAAGCCTTGCTGGTCTTTTTCGCGGCAGGTTTCTTGGCTGCAGCCTTGGTCGCGGGCTTGCCGGCCAGGCTGCGCTTGAGCAACTCCGTCAGGTCGATCACGTCCGCAGATTTGCGCTCGTCGACACCTTCGCTGGATTCCACGTCTTCGATCTTGCCGGCCTTGGCCTTCTTCGCCACCAGCGCCATGATCTTTTCCTGGAAGCTGTCGCGGTATTCGTCCGGCTGCCAGTCGGCACTCATGTCTTCCACCAGACGCTTGGCCATGTCGAGTTCGCCCTTGGCCAATGTCGGTTTGGTCACGTCGCTGCCCAATTCCAACTCGTCCAGGCCACGCACTTCGGCAGGCCAGCGCAGCATCACCAGCACCAGCGCCGACTCCAGCGGCATCAGTGCCGCCAGGTGCTGCTTGGTGTGCAGCACCACGTTGGCCAGGGCGACCTTGCGGGTTTTCTTCAGGGTTTCGCGCAGCAGGGCATACACCTTGCCGCCGCGCTTGTCGGGGGCCAGGAAGTAGGGCGTGTCGATGTTCTGCAACGGGATCTGGTCGCTGGCCACAAACGCGATGATTTCGATGGTCTGGGTGGACTTGGGGTGGGCCGAGCGGATTTCGTCTTCGCTGAGGATCACGTAGCGACCTTTCTCGTAGGCCACGCCCTTGACGATATTCTCCTTGGTGACTTCCTTGCCGGTGGTCTTGTTGATGCGCTTGTAACCCACCGGGTCCATGCTGCGTTTGTCCAGCCAGTCGAAGTCGACGCCCTGGGAGGACGTGGCCGAGACCAGTGACACGGGGATGTGCACCAAGCCAAAACTGATTGCGCCTTTCCAGATAGCCCGTGGCATGTCGGTATTCCTGAAGTGTGTGGTCTTCAGGTGACAGGGCGGATTCGGCAAAAGTTTCCCTGGCCAGCCGGCTGGCACCAGGGTTTCAGACAGATCGTGTTACACCTGATGAGAAACTATTTAGTTACCAAAGCCGAACCCAAGGCGTAGCGTGTTATCGAAAGCACGTATTACTTGCGCCCAGAGAGGCTTTGTCATGAACACCCGTTTGCGCAACCTTGCCGTATTGGCGTTGGGCCTGGCCTTGAGTTCTTTGGCACAGGCGCAAAACCTGCCCGGCAGCAGCAACAACCCCTACAACGGCCCCATCCACCAGGCCAATCCCAACAGCATGCAGGGCACCCAGCCCAACGCGCCGGCAGCGCGAGGCACCTATATTCCGCCGGCACAGCGGCCGCCGACCCTGCAAAACGGCGGTATCGGCAACAGCGTCCAGCGCCGTGACGGCGCGCAGACCCCGCCGGCTATCCAGCCCAAGACTCCCACCCGTGACGCCAATGGCAATCGCGGCGATTGAGTGTGTAAAGACGACAAGGAAACCCACCGTATGCTGTTACGCAAAACCCTTCTAGCGACCTTCTGCGCCGCTGCCTTGCTGCCCCTGGCGCTGCCTGTCTCGGCGGCCGCCACCCAACAGTTTCCAAGCGAGCAAGGGAGTATCACCGTCACCCCGATTGCCAAGGGCCTCGATCACCCGTGGGCGGTGGCGTTCCTGCCGGACAAGCAAGGCTTCCTGGTCACCGAACGTCCCGGCAACCTGCGGTTTGTCAGCCCGGAAGGCAAACTGTCCGCGCCCCTGAGTGGCGTGCCGAAGGTGTTTGCCAAAGGGCAGGGCGGCCTGCTGGACGTGGTGCTGTCGCCGGACTTCAAGGAGGACCGCCTGGTGTACCTGTCCTACGCCGAGGGCGGCGGCACTAATGGCACCGCAGGCACCGCAGTCGGGCGTGGGCGCTTGAGCGATGACCTGAGCGGCCTGCAAGACTTCAAGGTGATCCTGCGTCAGGAGCCCAAGCTGTCCACGGGCAACCACTTCGGCTCGCGGCTGGTGTTTGACCGCGATGGTTACCTGTTTGTGACCCTTGGGGAAAACAACGACCGCCCCACCGCCCAGGACCTCGACAAGCTGCAAGGCAAAGTGGTGCGGATCTTCCCGGACGGTCGTATACCTGAAGACAACCCCTTCGTCGGCCAGGAAGGCGTGAGGCCGGAAATCTGGTCCTACGGCCAGCGTAACCCCCAGGGTGCGGCACTCAACCCGTGGAGCGGCACACTCTGGGAAAACGAACACGGCCCGCGCGGCGGGGATGAGATCAATATCATTGAACGAGGGAAAAACTACGGCTGGCCCCTGGCAACCCATGGCATCAACTATTCCCTGACGCCGATTCCCGAGGCCAAGGGCAAGACCGCCGAAGGCACAGTGCCGCCGCACCATGTCTGGGAGAAATCCCCCGGCGTGAGTGGCATGGCGTTCTACGACGCCGACCGGTTCAAGGCCTGGCAGCACAACGTGTTTATCGGGGCATTAGTCAGCCAGGAGTTGATTCGCTTGCAGTTCGATGGGGACAAGATCATCCACGAAGAGCGACTGCTGGGCGGCCTGAAAGCGCGGATCCGCGATGTGCGCCAGGGCCCGGATGGTTACCTGTATGTGCTCACGGATGAAGATAACGGCGTGTTGTATCGGGTGGGTTTGAACCAGGACTGACGGATACGGCAAATACCAATGTGGGAGCGGGCTTGCTCGCGAAAGCGGTGGGTCAGTCGCTGGAGATGTTGGCTGAGCCATTGCCTTCGCGAGCAAGCCCGCTCCCACAGTTGTGTAGCGTCGAGCCTACAACCCAAGCTCCGACAACCCCGGATGCTCATCCGGACGCCGCCCCAGCGGCCAGTGGAACTTGCGCTCGCTTTCCTTGATCGGCATGTCGTTGATGCAGGCAAACCGGTTCGCCATCAAGCCGTTCTCGTCAAACTCCCAGTTCTCGTTGCCGTAGGAGCGGAACCAGTTGCCGGAGTCGTCATGCCATTCATAGGCATAGCGCACCGCAATGCGGTTGCCGGTAAACGCCCACAACTCCTTGATCAACCGATAATCCAGCTCTCTTGCCCATTTGCGGGTCAGGAAGGACTTGGCCTCTTCGCGGTTGTGGGCGAACTCGGCACGGTTGCGCCATTGGGTATCCAGGGTATAGGCCAGGGACACCCGTTGCGGGTCCCGGGAGTTCCAGCCGTCTTCGGCCAAGCGAACTTTTTCAATCGCCGATTCACGGGTGAATGGCGGCAACGGCGGGCGTATTTCTGCGTTGGATGACATGGGACGGCTCCTTAACAGGTTTAAAAGTCAGGTCAAAGTTGCAATAGGGTTCGCGCGATGGATTGCGCATTATCGGCAGCGGTGGTGTCGCCCATCACCAGGGCAACGGTAATGGCGCCATCAATCAGGATCAGCAGGTGCGCGGCCTGGCGTTCCGGGTCGGGGGTGCCATGTGCTTGACACAGTTCGAGGGCGTACTCGAACAGTTTCTGTTTATGGGCCTTGGCCAGTTGGCGCACCGGGTTGTGCGGGTCGCCGGTCTCGCCGCTGGTGTTGATGAAGGCGCAGCCGCGAAAGTCATCGGAGCCGAACCAGGTTTTCAACGCGCTGAACACACCCAGCAGGCGCTCGCCCGTGGTGGAGTGGTGTTCAACTTCGCTGCGCAGCCATTGCATCCAGCGCTCGTCGCGGCGTTGCAGGGCGGCAATCACCAGTTCGTCCTTGTTGGCGAAGTAGCGGTAGACGCTCTTTCTGGAGACGCCGGCGGTTTTCACCAGAAGATCCATGCCGGTGGCAGCGATGCCATTTCGGTAGATCAACTTTTCGGTAACGTCGAGGATAATGTCGCGAGTGATATCGTTCATGGAGATTACAGTAGAACGATCGTTCTCCTTGGTCAATTAATTATTTTTAACCCTGGGCGGGAAGACCTGAGCCAGCCCATGGTGTAAGCTCTGGAGTCCTTCGGATTCGACCCATTGCGAGCCCTATGCCGTCGTTATTCAAACGCTCCCTGTTGCCCAAGCTGCGCGGTTTTCCCCTCACGCCCGACGCGATCGAGGTGCTGTCCGGCGCCGCCGAGTACCGCCGTTGCCTGCTGGAGAAAATTTCCCAGGCCACCCAGCGCATCTACATCGTGGCGTTATACCTGCAGCAGGATGAGGCGGGACAAGAGATCTACGACGCGCTGCATGCTGCCAAGGCCGCCCGGCCCGGGCTGGATATCGTGGTGGTGGTCGACTCGCTGCGGGCCCAGCGTGGTTTGATCGGCGCCGGCAAGCAGCCGGGCAACAGCGCCTGGTACCAGGCCATGACCGAGTCCCACAGCACCGAAGTGCCGGTGTATGGGGTGCCGGTGCAAACCCGCGAACTGTTCGGCGTGCTGCACCTCAAGGGCTTCGTGATCGATGACAGCGTGCTGTACAGCGGCGCCAGCCTGAATAACGTGTACCTGCACAAGTTCGACAAGTACCGCTATGACCGTTATCACCTGATCCACAACAAGGCGCTGGCCGACTCGATGCAGCACCTGGTGGAGCACGGCCTGGTGGCCGCCAAGGCGGTGCATCGCCTGGACCTGCCCAACCCGCCGACCACCCGCAGCCTGCGCAACGACATCGGCGACCTGCGCAGCCGCCTGAAACACGCGGTGTATGACACCACGGCGGGGCAGTTGCCCAACGGCAGCCTGACGGTCAGTCCGTTGCTGGGCGTGTGCAAGAACAACCCCCTGAGCCGGGTGATCTGCGAGCTGATTGCCAGCGCCCAGCACCAGCTGACTATCTGTACGCCGTACTTCAACCTGCCGCTGCCGGTGACCCGGGAAATCAACCGCGCCCTGGCCCGCGGGGTGAAGATTGACATCATTGTTGGCGACAAGACTGCCAACGACTTCTACATCCCGCCGAGCGAGCCGTTCAAGGTCATCGCCGCGCTACCGTATCTCTACGAAATAAGCCTGCGTCGCTTCGCCAAGCGCCACCAGCGCATGATCGACAGCGGCCAGCTGAACCTGCACCTGTGGCGCGACGGCGACAACACCTACCACCTCAAGGGCATGTGGGTCGACCAGCGCTACACCTTGCTGACCGGCAACAACATCAACCCACGAGCGTTTCGCCTCGACCTGGAAAACGCCTTGCTGATCGATGATCCCAAGGGTGAGTGGGTAGGGCCACGGCGCACCGAGCTTGCCGAGATTTTCCAGCACACCTCGCGTATTGAACGCTACCAGCAGCTGGAAACCCTGGTGGAGTACCCGGCGGCCGTCGGCAAGTTCTTGCGCCGGGTCAGCCGGGTGCGGATCGAGCGTTTGCTGTATCGGATTTTGTAGGGCCCGTGACCTTGCAGGTTAATCCGGAATCGACCTGACAAGAATGTTGTCCAAGTCGTAGCGATGGGGTTCGCTGCCTGCACTTCTTGACCAGAGTCTGATTGAGATTGGGTGAGTGCCTCCGTCCTCTTTCACGTACGGAAGAGGGACAGTCAGGCGCGTCCAGCCGGGAGACGGTGGATGTGGCCCGTATGCTTGCTCCAAGCCTCCCGCCAACACGATGATGTCCGTTTCCGATAGGGTCCGGTATTCAAAGATCACTGTGTATTCAGTGCCCTTTATGAATGAGTAGGACTTGGAGATACCCATCTCATGAACCGCATCGGATGCATTGGTGAGGTAGAACTCGTGATCGTTCCCAGGCGTCCGTGGCTCAAGCTTTGCGGTGTCTGGGCGGTCCGGGTGCCAGCCATTCCAATTTCTGTCAGTAAATGTCGTCAAGTCATTCAGGTCGTCGCTCATGGTGCTTGTCTCCAGAAAAGGTAGGTGGCCTCAGCTAATGCTGCGGCCACGCGCTTTATCAGAGGCTTTTCAGGGATGGACGTCTACTGTCAGAAATAACAGGTAGCTCAACCTGGGGTGTTACCTGGTTGCCGTGCCGCCGGCCAGCACGCGATCAATAGCAGCAGCGCCGCCGCCACCAAGTAGGGCAGGCGAGGTTCGATCGCGTAGATCAAGGTCCCGGCCAACGGCCCGACCACCACGCCCAGGCCTTGGGCCGCACCCACCGAACCTGCCGTGGCGCCTTGCTCCGACGCATCCACCGCATTCGCCGCCAGCGCCGCGAAAGACGGGAAGATCCAGCCCATGCCGGCCGCGGACACAAAAAAGCACAGCCACAGGATCCAGGCCGTATCAGCGAACATGCTGCCGGCAAATCCCAGGGCTGACACCACCGCACCGATGCGAATCATCCGCAGCGGCGGCCACTCCAGTTTGCGCACTACCAGTTGCGAACAGATCAACGCCAGCCCGACCATGGTCAGGGCGATACCGGCAGTTTGTGCCGCATCGGCCGGGTTCATCTTCAAGCGATCCAACGCGAAAAAACCCACGGTTATCTGCGCGATCGACACACACAGCATCGCGACAAACGCCACCACCAACGGTCGACGCAGGCGTGGGTCCGAGAGGTTGACCGGCTTGGGCGGCTGCTTGAGGTGCAGCTCCTGGCGCGGCAATTTGGCCAGCAGCAACAAGAATCCCAACAGCGGTAACACCGCCATCGCATAAAACGGCAGGCTCAGGCTGTGACGCGCCAACAGCGCAGCAATCGCCGGGCCCAGCACCAGGCCGCAGGCGTTGGCGGCGCCCAGGGAAGCCATGGCCTTGGCGCGGTGCTCAGGCTCAATGTTGTCGGCCACCAGCGCATAGCCGCCCACCGGTATCGCAGCGTAGAACACGCCGATCAGGCCACGACCCAGAATCAGCCCGATAAACGCCAACATGGCCGATGGCAGCAGTTGCAGGGACGCATCGATAAACACGCACAGCGCCCAGTAGGCCAGGGTGAAACCACCGGTGCCCAGCAGCAGCACACGGCGCCGGCCCAGTCGGTCACTGGCCTGGCCCCATGGACGAGCCAGAAGCATCCAGATCACCCCGGACACGGTGACCGCCGCACCTGCCTGCCAGGTGGCCAGGCCAAGCACCCGAGCGATCGGGCCAATCAGCGAGACAAATGCCATCATCGCCATGGTGCAGGCCATGTTGGCCAACAGCAGCGGCCTCAGGTTGAATGGGCGGTCAGTGTGCAAAGTCGCGAGTGCAGCGTCTTGGGAGCTGTTCATCGGTTATCCAAGGGCAGGAGAAAAGGGCAGTCGTGCATCCACCATCACCAGCGGGCGGCCATGCACCTGTTCCAGGCGGCCACTCACACCATAGACGTTTTTCAGCAACGCCTGATTGATCACCACTTGCGGTGGCCCGGCAGCGGCCAACTGACCGTTGTGCAACACCACCACCTGATCACTGAAGCCCAGGGCGAGGTTGATGTCGTGCACCACCACCAGGGTGATCAGGTTGCGTTCGCGGGTGGCCTGGGTGATGGCTTCCACCACCTGGCACTGGTGATACAGGTCCAGGGCGCTGGTGGGTTCGTCCAGCAGCAACACCCGAGGCTGGCGCACCAGGGCCTGGGCCAGGCCCACCAGTTGGCGCTGGCCACCGGAAAGTGCATCGATCGGGCGGTCGGCGAGGGCGGTCAGGTCGAGGTCGGCGAGGATTTTTTCCACGCCCTTGAGCACCGTCGGGCTCGGCCGCCCAGGCGCAAAACCCGCGCCGCGATGGCCGGCCATGGCCGCACTCAGTACCGCTTCGAAGGCGCACAGGCGCGTACGCTCCGGCAGGCTCTGAGGCAGGTACACCACTTGTTGCGCGCGCTCGACTTGCGGCAGGCGATTGAGATCGACACCCTCCAGCCAGATCTGGCCGTGCGCCTTGTGCAGTCCGGCGATGCCACGCAACAAGGTCGACTTGCCGGCAGCGTTGGGGCCGATCAGCGCGGTGATGGTGCCGGGCAGCAACGCCGGCAGATGAATGTCCTGCAGCACGCTGCGACTGCCGTAGTGCATGCTCAATGCTTGTGTGCTTAATCCGGTCACAGAGCACCTCGGCGGTTACGCATCACAATCGCCATGAAAAACGGAATTCCCACCAGTGCGGTGACAATCCCCACCGGAATCAACACGCCGGGCATCAATGCCTTGCTGGCAATCGACGCCATCGACAGGATCAAGCCACCGCTGAGCACGCTCGCTGGCAGGAACAAGCGGTGATCTTCACCCACCAACAGCCGCGCGATATGCGGAGCAATCAGCCCGATAAAACCGATAGTGCCGACAAACGAAACCGCCAGCGCCGACAGCAGGCTGATGCGCAGCAACGACAGCACCCGCAGGCGGCCGACATCAATCCCGAAACTGCGGGCGCGTTCCTCGCCCAGGGTCAGGGCAGTCAACGCCCAACTCTGACGCAGGGAAAACGGCAGGCACAGCAGCAACGCCGCAGCGAGGATCGCGAGCTTTTCCCAGGACGCCCGGGCCAGGCTGCCCAGGGTCCAGAACACCAGTTGCTGAAGGCTGTCCTGGCTCGCCACAAACTGCAGCAGTGCCACCAGCGCATTGAACGCAAACACCAGGGCAATCCCGAACAGCACCAGGCTCTCCACACCAAACCCACGCCAGCGTGCCAACAGATACAGCAATGCCACCGATGCCAGTGCGAACAGAAAGGCGTTGGCCGAAATCAGGTACTGCGCCGGCACGCCAGGAATGCCCATCCCGAGCACAATGGCCAGGGCTGCACCGAAGGCGGCGGCGGCGGAAACGCCGAGGGTGAACGGGCTGGCCAGCGGGTTATCCAGCACCGTCTGCATTTCGGCGCCGGCCAGGGCCAGTGCCGCGCCCACCAGTACCGCCATCAACGCGTAAGGCAGGCGCACATTCCATACGATCACCGCCTCCACCCGCGGCATCGAAGCCGGGTCCCACAGCACTTGCAACAGGCGCGTCAGGCTCATGCCGGAAGGCCCGGTGGTGATGTCCACCGCCAGGGAAACCACCAATGCCAACGCCAGCGCCGACAACAGCAATACCCGTCGTCCATGGCGGTGGCGATAGCGCTCACCTGCGCCATCGGCGCTCGCACAGGCTTGCACCTGCGTCACGGCACAAGGCTCGTGGTGAATACGCCGCTGGCCGGAATTGGCATAAAGCGCCGGTACAATTCGGCTCGGGTCTGTTCCGGATCCAGGTCGGCGAACAACTCAGGATGCAGCCACTTGGCCAGGGCCTGCACTGCGATCAAGTGTTCCGGCGAGTCATAGAAAATATGCCAGAGGCCATGCACGTTGCCTTCACGTACCGCCCGCAGTTCATTCAGCGGCGCGCGCTGGGACACTTGCTTGAGGCTGTCGTTGGCCTGCTGCGGCGTGGCCGAATAGCCGAGGGTCACACCGCCCTGGCCGTGGCCGAATACGCCGGTGGCGACGTACACATCCGGATCGCTGGACAGAATGTATTCGACGTTCAATGTGCCGATCGGGCCGGGAATGCGCCCGTCGGCGATGTTCCGGCCACCCGCGAGCTTGATCATTTCCCCGAAGTTGCCGGTGCCCGGCGAACCACAGCAATCCTGCAGGCCGGCGAGCATGTCGATGAAGATCTTCGGCCGTTTTACCGTCCCGGCCTTGGCCAGGGTATCGGTGACCTTGGCCAGCGAGGCCTGGTAAAACGCGATGTAGTCCTCGGCTTGTTGATTACGGTCCAGAGCCTTGCCCAGCAGGCGCATGCTCGGCACCGTGTTGCTCAGCGGATGGTCGCTGAAGTCGACGAAAATCACCGCCACGCCGGCCGCTTCCAGCTGCTTGACCGCCTCGCTGTCGGGGCTCGGGCCATGGCCGCCGCTCAAGGCCATGATCGCCAGGTCCGGGTGTACCGCCAGGGCCTTTTCCACACTGAAGGTTTCGGCGGAGGTGCCGCCTACCAACGGTACGTTGTCGGCTTCGGGAAAGTGCTTCTGGAACGCGGCGTAACCCTGCACGTCCAGGCCGCGAAAATCCCCTTGCCAGCCGGCGATGCGGGTAAACGGGTTCTTGCCTTCAAGGAGCGACAGCGAGTAGATCATCCGGCCTTCACCCAGCAGGATATGCGAGACCTTGTCCGGTACGTCGACCTTGCGCCCCGCCAGGTCGGTGACGGTGTGGGCGCAGGCCAGGCCGCTCATTAACAGGCCAAGACCGAGCAGCAGGCCGCGTTGCAACAACAGAGGGTGTTTCATGAACAATTTCCTTGAACAGTTGGGCGCACGTGGCGGACGCGTTTGCGCCACCACAACAACAGCCCGGTGAGATAGAGCAGCGGCAATGCCAGGCCGCAAAGAAAGGCCAGGGCCGCGCCGGGCAACCCGAGCAACAGGTGGCCGTGGGCGGCGGAGAACAGCGGTTTGATCGCGGCGGGGTTGGCGAAGAACCAGTCGGGCCGGGCCAGCCAGGCGCCGCTGCCGGCAATCACCGCCAACGGCAGGCACAGCCAGGCGGCTGCGACGTTGTGCCATTCCCGCAGGCGGCGCAGGCCCTGGCTGCCCGGGCGCAAGCTGGCGGCTTTCCACCAGCTGCGCCGCCCCGGCCACCACAGGTACAGGCCGCTGCCCACCGAGCCCAGCAGCACCAGGCCACAGGCAAACAGGGCGACGGCGCCAATGGGCGGCGGCAACAGCAGTGCCCGGTGCAGCGCCACCAGCTTCGCCAGCCACAGGTCATCGAACACAAAAAATGCCCGTGGCTCGGCACTGTAGGGATCGATCATCGCAATGCCGATGCCGGGCCGATCCTCCAGGGCTCCGAAGACGATCGCGTTGTCCGATTCCAGGAAACCCTGGCGCGGTTTTGCGGCGCCAAAGACTTTCTGAAATTGCGGGTAGGCACCCAGTGCCGCGCTGATCCACTGCGCGTCATCCAGCAGTGCGCCGTGTTCAACCGGAGCCAGGTCCAAGGCCTGGCTGCCGACCTCCCAGCGCAGGATCGGCCCCTTGAGTTCCAGCAGCGCACCGCTCAAGCCAATCAGCGCCAGCAGCAGGCCGACGCTCAGCGCCAGCCATCGATGCACACGAAGCCACCACCCACGCATGGCAGTTACCAGCGATAGCGCAGGCTGGCGATGACACTGCGGTCATACCCGGCACTGCAGCTGGAGAGGGAGCAGCCTTCGTAATAGTGCTTGTCGGTCAGGTTGGTGGCATTCACCGCCAGGCGCAGGCCCTTGGCCGCCGGGATCAGCTTGTCGAAATCGTAGTGCACCGCCGCGTCGAGCAAGGTGTAGGAGGGCACGCTCACAGTGTTGGCAGCATCGGCCTCGGTGGAACCGATATAGCGTACGCCGACGCCAAATCCGAGCCCGGTGAGCGGGCCAAAGGGCAGGGTGTAGTCAGCCCACAACGACGCCATTTTTTCCGGGGTGTCGGTGGGGCGGTTGCCTTTTTCCAGCGGGTTGTTGCTCTTGCTGACTTCGGCGTCGTTGTAGGTCAGGGTTGCCAGCAGGTCCAGGCCCTTGGCGAGGCTGGCCTTGCCTTCCAGCTCCACGCCGCGCACGTTGACCTCACCGGTCTGCACGCTGTTCAGCGGGTTGCTCGGGTCGGTGGTCTTGACGTTCTGCTGGGTCAGGTCGAACAGCGACAGGGTGATGTAGCTGTCGATCCCGGGCGGCTGGTACTTGATGCCGACTTCCGACTGCTTGGCGGTGCTCGGTTTGAAGCTGGTGCCGTAGAAATCAGTGCCGAGCACCGGGTCGAACGAGGTGGCGTAGCTGATGTACGGCGACAGGCCGTTGTCGGCCAGGTAAACGAGGCCTGCACGGTAGGTGAACTTGTTGTCGTCCTGCTTCTGCCCGGTGTCGGTCAGGCGGTTGTCGGTGCGCGCACTCGAATGATCCTGGCGACCGCCGACGGTCAGTACCCAACGGTCGTTGAACGTCATCTGCTGCTGGGCGTAGAGCCCGGTCTGGTCGGCGCGCTGCAAGGTGCTGGCGAACGGGGTGTTCGGCGCGAACACACCCCCGTGCACCGGGTTGTAGATGTCGATCGACGATGCCGCGCCGCCGTTGAGGTAATAGTCTTCACGGGTGCGCCGGTAATCGACCCCCAGCAGCGACACCATCTGCACCTCGCCAAGGTTCCAGCGGGCCTGGGCATTGTTGTCCAGGGAGTACACGTCGCCGACGATGCGGAAGCGGTAGGCCGACCGGTTCAAGGTGCGCAGGTCCGGCGCCAGGGACATGCCGCTGGCGGTGTTGGTCAGCAGGTTGACGTGGCCATAACGTGCGCTGGAATTCAGGCTCCACACATCGTTGATCCGGTGCTCCAACAGGTAGCCCAGCGAGTATTGCGTGCGGCCGTTGTCCAGGCCGGGTTCGTCGAGAAAGACGTTGTGTTTGACCTTGCCATTCGGGTTCGGCTTGAGCGTGCCCACCGTCGGCAGGAACACCCGGGGCGCGCCGAATTCATCCTCCGAGTAATCGGCCAGTACGGTCAGGCTGGTGTCGTCGTTCGGCCGCCAGGTAAACGACGGCGCGATGAAGGTTTTGTCGTCCTTGATGTGATCGAACTGGGTGCCGCTGCTGCGCTCCAGGCCCACCAGCCGATAGAGGAATTGCCTCTGGTCATCCAGTGGCCCGCTGAAGTCGAACTGGCCCTGGGCGCGGTCGAAACTGCCGCCCTGGAGCTGCACTTCATGGAACGACTGGTCCAGTGGCCGCTTGCTGATCTGGTTGACCACACCGCCCGGTGCGTTCTGGCCGAACAACACCGAGGCCGGGCCCTTGAGCACGTCGATGCGTTCCAGGCCATAGGCTTCGGCTTTTGGCCAGGCCTGGGTGGTGGTGCCACGTAAGCCGTCGCGCAACATGCCGGTGCTGGTCACGTCGAAGCCGCGAATCGAGAGGTTGTCGAAGCGCTGGCTGGCGGCGGTAGTGTTGGCCTGCACGCCGGCCGTGTAGCGCAACGCTTCGCTCACCGATTGCACTTGCTGCGCGTCCATCTGGTCGCGGGTCACTACGGAGATCGACTGGGGGATTTCATTGAGCGCGGTGTCGGTCTTGGTCCCGCTGAGGCTACGCTTGGCCACGTAGCCGGCCTGTTGTCCGGTGGGGCTGTCGGCTTGGGTCCCGGTGACCACGCTGCTGTCGAGCACCAGGGCGTGATCGGTGTCCGCCTCGGCGGCCTGCACAAGGTTCATCTGGGTCAGCGACAGGCCCAGGGCAACGCCATGGATCAGGGTTGCCAAGGGCTTGCGACTGGTTTTCAAGTGCGGGACTGCGGTATCGATTGGCAAACCTGGGGTGTCTCGGTACAGAACGCGGGTGCCCATGCTTCACTCCATGATGAGGTGTTCAATGCGAATGCAAACGTATCTCATCCAGGCGTTGTGACGCAGGGCTATTGCTTTGGGTCGAGCGATCATTTCTTTCGTTTGCGGGGCAGGGCGGAACTTTCACAACCCGTCAGCGCAACGCCTTGGGCGAAACCCCGAAACGCTTGCGAAACGCCGTGGAGAAATGCGCGGGGCTGTAACCCACGCGGTACGCGGCGCTGGACACATTGGTCTCACCGCTGGCGAGCAGGCGATAGGCTTCGGCCAGGCGCTGTTCCTGCAAGTACACATAGACACTGGTGCCGAATACCTGACGAAAGCCCGCGGTCAATTTGCGCGGGTTGAGGCCGACTGCGCGAGACAGCTCGGCCAATGACGGCGAAGCCTGCAACGAACCGAGCAACAGGTCGCGGGCGGCATGAATGCGTTCGATGTCCGCTGAGTTGCAATGGGCGTCCTGCACCGGGCGCGACTCGGTTTGCGCGAGAATTCCCTCCACCCCCAGCGCTGTCAGCTCCAGGGCCTTGCCGCCCAGATAGAAGGAGCGGGCAGGGCCCTGCAACGGGCAGGTGAAAATCTGTTGGGCAAGGGCGAGCAACGGTTTGCTCGCGGGCTGGCAGAACATCATCGGCCCGCCGCCGCGTTTATCCAGCAGGCGCTCAGGCTCAAGGCCGACGCTGCGGATCGACGGGAAATCCAGCTGCACGGTGGTGTAGCGCACCGGCACACCACTGGCGAACAGGTGATCGCCACAATGTTCACCCTGGTTGGCCACGGCGCACAGGGTCGGCCCGCGAATCTCCACTTCCTGCTGGCCTTCGACCCGGCAATTGAGCTGGCCGCTGAGCACCAGGATGATCTTCAAACCTTGCCACAGCGGCTCTTGCATCCACATCTGGCTGTCCATCAACACAGTCCCGGCGGACAGGGTGATTTCCGGCACGACGGTGGCGGCACCCGTGTTCAAAGTGTTGGGAAAATTGAGGGTGAAATCCCTTTGGGTCGGTAGCGGCGCAGCGTGTGGGCTGAGCATGGCGGACTCCCTGTGAACCGGAAAAGAGGGGCATACGCTAGCAGGAAATTTCTTACCTGTAATTAAGAATGATTATCCTTTAGCCGAAAGCCCGGACCACGCCTCATCGCTGCAGGCCGCAGAAACTCACGCTGTAGCGCAATCAAAAGAAAAAGCCGCGCAAACGAATGTCCTGCCGGTTGCCGTGCTGCGGCTTTTGCCTATTAATAATCACTCTCATTTCCGCAGCCCTTGGCGACTCATGGATGAACCGCTCAATGACCCATTCTCCCTAGCCCTTTTCACCCTTGCCCCGCAGGCCTTTTGTTCACGGCATCGGCCCCTTATTGCCGAAAAAAACTCTGGAGACCCCATGACTATCATTGACGACTGCCCCGATTGGCCCGAAGCGTTTGCCCAACGCTATCGCGACGCAGGCTATTGGCGCGACGAGACCTTTGGCGACCTGCTGCGCAACGCCGCCCGCACCTTTGGCGAGCGTGAAGCGATCACCGATGGAACGCTGCGGGTGAGCTATCGCCAACTGGATCAACGGGTCGATCAACTGGCCGGCGGGTTCTCCCGGCTGGGGTTGGTGGCAGGGGACAACGTGGTGGTGCAACTGCCGAACTGCGTGGGTTTTGTCGAAGTGTGCTTCGCCCTGTATCGCCTCGGCGTACGGCCAATCTTTGCGTTACCGGCCCATCGTCATCTGGAAATCGGCCGCTTCTGCGAGTTTGCCCAGGCCAGGGCATACCTCTGCGCTGACGTCACGGCAGGTTTTGATTATCGGGGCATGGCCCGTGGCTTGAAGGCGGCCCATGGCGACCTTGCGTGGGTGATCGTGGCCGGTGAGGCTGAAGAATTCATCGCGCTCGAAGACCTTTATCTGGACGACCCGCAGCCAACCTTTTCTGCGCCGCCCGCGGATGCCGTCGCGTGTTTCCAGTTGTCCGGTGGCTCCACCGGCGTGCCGAAACTGATCCCGCGTCGCCACAATGAATACCTCTACAACGTGCGGACCAGCGCCGAACGTTGCGGCCTGACCGACGCCACGGTGTACCTCGCCGCGCTGCCCATGGCCCATAACTTTCCCATGTGCTGCCCGGGGTTCATGGGCACCTTGCTGATGGGCGGCCGTGTGGTGCTGAGCGGCTCGCCAAGCGCCGAAACCTGCTTCGCCCTGATCGAGCATGAACGCGTGACCCATACCGCGCTGGTGCCGCCACTGGTGCTGGTCTGGCTGGATGCCGCCCAGGCGCGCGGGCAGGGCCTGCCAGGATTGCAACTGCTGCAAGTCGGCGGCGCCAAACTGAGCTTCGAGGCTGCCCGCCGCGTGGAACCCACCCTCGGCTGCCGCTTGCAGCAAGTGTTCGGCATGGCGGAGGGGCTGATTTGCTATACCGACCCCAACGACCCACCGCAACGAGTCCTGCACACCCAGGGCAAACCCATGTCCCCGGGCGACGAAATCCGGGTGGTGGACGACAACGAACAGGACGTGATACAGGGCCAGGTCGGCCAATTGCTGACCCGTGGTCCGTACACGATTCGCGGTTACTACCGCCACCCTGCGCACAACGCCCAGGCGTTTACCACTGACGGTTTCTACCGCACCGGCGACCGGGTAATGCTCACCGACGACGGCTACCTGATGGTCGAAGGTCGCGACAAGGACGTGATCAACCGTGGCGGCGAAAAGATCGCCGCCGAAGAAGTCGAAAACCTCCTGCTCAGCCATCCTGCCGTCGCCGATGTGGCCTTGGTGGCGATGCCGGACGCCTACCTCGGCGAACGCACCTGCGCCTTCGTGATTCCCCGTGGCACGGCACCGCGCCCGCCGGAACTGCTGCGCCATCTGCGTGAGCAAGGGTTGGCGGCCTTCAAGCTGCCGGACCGCTTCGAATTTATCCCCGGTTTCCCGCAAACCGGCGTGGGCAAGGTCAGCCGCAAGCACCTGCGGGAGGCTATCCAGCAGCTGTATTTCGGGGCAAAACAACCTGAGGGAAGCGCCGCCCGTGGCTGATCAAGACTCGCTGCGTGAACTGCTCGCGCCTGTACGTGGCCGGTTGATCTGCGCCATGCTGCTGCAAGCCCTGGCGACCCTGATCGGCCTGCTGCCGTTGATCGCGGTGGCGGAGTTGGCGCCGTCGTTGCTGGACGGAAAACTCGATCTGCACGATGGGTTCTGGTGGTTGTTGGCCGGTGCGGGCGCTTTGCTGTTGCGCATGCTCGGGCTGGCTGCCGCCTTGCAGATGACCCACCTGGCCGACAGCGACCTGCAACGCCAGGTTCGCCAACGGCTGGCCGCGCATTTGGCGCGGGTTCCGCTGGCTTGGTTCAGCGCCCGTGGTGGGCAAAAAGTCGACCGTGTTTTGCTCGACGACGTAGGTGCGCTGCATCAACTGGTGGCGCACTTGCCAAACAACCTCGCCGCCGCATTGGTGGCGCCCCTGGCGTGCCTGTTGTACCTGCTGACGGTAAGTGTGCCGATGACCGTTGTGGTGCTGCTGCCTCCAGCGCTGGCGCTGTGGCGACTGCGAGCCTTGCGCTCCCAGGCTTATCGGGATGACCAGAAGGCACTGGGCGCCGCGCTGGGCAACCTGTCCCTGGCCACCCAGCAGTTTGTGCAGAGCATCGCCATGGTCAAGTCATTCGGCCGGGCCGATCGGGTGCAGTCAAAGTTCTTCGGTGCGGTGGAACGTTTCGCCAGTTTCTTTTCCTGCTGGGCCCAACGCTGGGCCGGGCTTGGGGCGAGTGTCGAGGTGCTGCTTTCGCCGTTGCTGGTGCTGGCCCTGGTGCTGTTGGGCGGTGCGTCGCTGGTGGCTGGCGGTTGGCTGATGCCGGTGCAACTGCTGCCGTTCCTGCTGCTGGGGCCGGCCCTGGCAGCGCCGGTCGCGGCCGTCGGGCATGGTGCGGATGCACTGGTGCAGGGCCGCATGGCCGCCAGCCGTATCGCCACCGTGCTCAACAGCGCGACGTTGACGCAACCTCGCGAATCCCGCGAGCCCAAGGGCCGCCAGGTGAGCTTTGAAGGCGTGGACTTTCGCTACCCCGACGGCACGCAGGTGCTGCATGACATTGACCTGGATCTACCGCCCGGCACGCTGACCGCATTGGTGGGCGACTCGGGCGCCGGCAAATCCACCCTGGCCACTTTGCTTGCGCGCTTTGCCGATGTGAGTGCCGGGGCGATCCGCATCGGCGACGTCGACCTGCGGGACATGCACAGCGCCACCTTGTATCGCCAGGTCGCCTTTGTGTTCCAGGATGTGCGCCTGCTGCGCACCAGCGTCCTCGACAACCTGCGCCTGGCGCGCCCCGACGCCACGCAAATCGAGGTGGAAGCCGCCGCCCGGGCCGCGCAGATTCACCAGCGCATCCTCGCGCTGCCCCAGGGGTATCACACCGTCCTCGGAGCCGGCGTGCAACTGTCCGGCGGTGAAGTGCAACGCCTGGGCATTGCCCGGGCGATGCTCAGTGAAGCGCCGATCCTGATTCTCGATGAAGCCACCGCCGCCAGTGATCCTGAATCCGAAGCCGCGATCCAGCAGGCGCTGTCTCGCCTGGCCCGTGCCCGCACGGTGCTGGTAATCGCCCACCGCTTGAGCAGCATCCAGGACGCCGACCAGATCGTCGTGCTGCAAGGCGGGCGGATTGTCGAGCGCGGTACGCATCACGGCTTGCTGGACCAGCAGGGCACTTACGCCGGGCTGTGGGCCGCTGAGCAGTTTTCGGCGGCCGCACTGAAGAGGGCACGGGCATGATTCGCGCGCTGTTACGCAGCCTGCAACCCCGTGAAGCCGGCTTGTTGCGGCGTGCGCTGATGGCGATGGCGTTGAGTGCGTTGGCCCAGGGCGCAGCGTTGGCGTTGTTGCCGATGGCCTTTGCCCAGTGGTTCGGCAACACCACGCCTTGGGCCTGGGCCATCGGTTTCACCGGCATGGCCTTGTTGTGCCTCTGGCTGCGCCGGTATGCCCAGCTGGCGGGCTATCGCGCCGGTGCCGAAGCAGCCCAGGCGTTGAACCGACGCATTGGTGACAAGCTGGTGCAACTGCCGCTGGAATGGTTTGTGGAGCGGCGCAGCGCTGAACTGAATCGCCTGGTGACTCACACCGTGCTGCAAATCATGAGCACCCCGGCGCACCTTTTGCAGCCAATGGCCAATGCGCTGTTGACGCCTTTGGCACTCCTGCTGGCGCTGTTTTTCTACGACCGCTCCATGGCGTTGGCGGCACTGGCCGCGTTGCCGTTGCTGGTGCTGGTGTACCACTGGGGCGTGCGCTGGGGCGGGCAAGCTGAAGCACTGAGCGAAGCCGCAGCCAATGAAGCGGCGGCCCGGGTGATGGAGTTTCTGCGCCAGCAACCGTTGCTGCGCTCCAGCGGGCGCACCGAGCAAGGTTTCGACCTGCTCACCGAGGCCCTGGCCCAGCAGCAACAGGCACAGCGTCACGCCCACTGGCGCACTTTTCCCGCCGCGCTGGGTTTGGCGGTGGTGTTGCAGGCCGGCTACAGCGCCATCCTGTTATGCGGCCTGTATGCCGTGTTGGGTGGCACCCTCGATGCGGCGAAGTTCCTGGCGCTGGCGATTCTCGCCACCTGCCTGGTGGAGCCAATGGGCGCGCTGGTCAACCTCGGTACCACGTTGCGCCAGACCCGCCACGGCTTGAATCGCCTGCGCCACCTGCTGCAGATGCCGGGGTTGCCTGAGCCTCTCGAACCCCAGCCTGCCCTGGGTTACGACGTGCAAGTGCGGGACGTAGGACTGGTCCGCCAGGGCCAGGCGATCTTGCAAGGCATCGACTTCACGTTGCAGGAGCGTTCGCTGAACCTGGTGGTGGGGGCGTCCGGCTCCGGCAAGTCCAGCCTGTTGCGCCTGCTGGCGCGCTTCAGCGATGTAAGCAGTGGCGCGATTCACCTCGGCGGTGTCGACCTGCGGCAACTGTCGGCCCTGGCCCGAGATACCCAGGTCGCCTTGATGTTCCAGGACAGCCCGCTGTTGCCGGGCAGCCTGCTGGACAACCTGCTGCTGGGCCGCCCCGACGCCAGCGAAGAGCAATGGCAGCACGCCGCCCGCGCCACCGGCCTCGACCGCCTCGCCGAGCGCCTGCCCCAGGGCTGGCACACCGTGCTGGGCGAGCAGGGCGTCAGCCTGTCCGGCGGCGAGCGCCAATGCCTGGCGTTGTCGCGGGTGTTGCTCAAGGACGCGTCGCTGATCCTGCTGGACGAGCCGACCGCCGCCCTCGATGCCATCAGCGAGGCGCGGGTCAATCGGACCCTGTTGCAACTGGCCCGCCGGCACACGGTGGTGCTGGTCACCCACAAACCGACCTTGGCGCCCCATGCCGACCAGATTCTGCTGCTCGACCACGGCCAGTTGGCCCAGGTCGGCCGCCATGACGCGTTGATGGCCACGCCCGGCCGTTACCGCGAGTTGTTCCACGAGCGCGAAGCGATCAATCGCTGGCGCTTGCGCCCAGACCCTACCGTTCCCCAAAGGACCGTCCCCCATGACCGATAACCCATCACTGGCATGCGTTCATCCTGCACCCGGCGGCCTCGCACACAGCCCCGAGGCGCTGTGCGCCGGTGTCGCGCAGTTGCTCGACTATGCCCCCCAGGACCTGGAGCCCGATGCCTCGCTGATCGAGCAGGGCCTGGACTCGGTGAGCATGATGCGCCTGCCGGCCTTGCTCGCCCGCGAAGGTGTGCAGGTGAGCTTTGCCGAACTGATTGAGCAGCCGACCCTTGAGGCCTGGTGGTTGCTGATCGACCGCCGTCGCGGGCAGGCGACGCACCTCAAGCCCGTCGCCGCCGACAACGATTTCGCCCTCACACCGTTGCAGCAGGCTTATTGGTTTGGTCGCGACCCGGCCATGCCGCTGGGGGGCGTTGGCTGTCACCTGTATCAGGAGCTGGACGGGTATCAGGTCGACGCTCAACGCCTGGAAAGCGCGGTGATGCGCCTGACTCACCGCCATCCCATGCTGCGCGCCTGTTTCCCGAACGCCACTTGCCAGCGCGTGCTGCCGACCAGCCCGTGGCCTGGGTTGACCGTGCATGAACGGCCGGATGAGTTGGCCTTGCGTGAGCGCCTGGCCCACCGCTGCCTGGATGTGCGCCAGGGCGAGGTGTTTGATGTGCAACTCAGCCGCTTGCCCGACGGCCGCAGCCGGGTGCACCTGAACATCGATTTGCTGGTGGCGGACGTCCTGAGTATCAGCGTACTGCTGCGGGATCTGGCGCTGATCTACAGCGGGCAAGAGGCGCAGCTGCCACGTCTGGAATGGGATTTTGCCCACTACCTGGGCGCCACCCGAACCAGCGATGCCGGCGCGCGGGACTACTGGCTGCAACGTCTGGATGACCTGCCCGACGGCCCGCAACTCCCCTTGGCACACGAGCCGCAATCCCTCGGCCCGCCGCGTTTTCGTCGCCTGGCGATGCGCCTCGGCCGCGCGCAGTTGCGAGCCCTGGAAGACCAGGCCCGCCAACACGGCCTGACCCTGGCCAGCGTGCTGTGCTGCGCCTATACCCAAGTGCTGGGCCGCTGGAGCGCCAGCCAGCATTTCCTGTTGAACGTGCCGCTGTTCAACCGCCAGGAGCTGCACCCCTGCGTCCCGCATCTGCTGGCGGATTTTTCCAACCTGGTGCTGCTGGAGATCGACCAGCGCCAGGCGGGTTCTTTCGCGCAGCAGGCGCAAGCCCTGCAACGCCAACTGCACCGCGACATCGCCCACAGCGCCTGGCCTGGTGTGGAAGTGCTGCGTGAGTTGTCCCGCACCCGGCAAGGCGGCGCCCCCGTAGTGTTTGCCTGCAACCTTGGCGAAGCGTTTGTCGACGCCACTTGCCGGCAGCACCTGGGCGAACCGGGCTGGGCCTTGTCGCAAACGCCCCAAGTGTGGCTTGACCACCAGAGCTATCCGCTGCCCGATGGCCTGTTGCTCAACTGGGACGGGGTAGATGCGCTGTTCCCCGAAGGCCTGCTGGACGAAATGTTCACCGCCTATGGCGACCTGCTGGCGTGGCTGTGTACCGGTGACTGGCGCCAACCCGCGCCGCTGCCGTTGCCCCAAGGCCAGCAAGAGGTCCGTGCAGCGGTCAACCACACGCCCTGGGCCTATGACAAAGGCTTGCTGCACGATGGCTTTTTCCAACAGGCGCAGGTGCACCCGCAGCGGGTGGCATTGATCACCGAGGACGCTGAGTTGAGTTACGCCGAGCTGGCGGCCCAGGCCCTGCAAGTGGCAGGTGCCCTGCGCCAGTGGGGGATTGAACCGGGTGATACGGTGGCGATCACCTTGCCCAAAGGCCAGGCGCAAATCGTTGCGGTGCTCGGCATATTGGCGGCGGGCGCGGTGTATGTGCCGGTGGGTATCGAACAGCCGGCAGCCCGTCGCGACATGATCTATCAACGCGCCGGAGCCAAGGTGGTGATCACCGATACGGCCCACCGTGATCGCGGTGTATGGCTGGCGGACTTGCAAGTGGTGGACCTGGCCCAGGCGCGTTCGGCCAGGGCCCTGAAACAACCGATCGAGGTGGCGCCGGACGCACTGGCCTATGTGATTTTTACCTCTGGCACTACCGGCGAACCCAAGGGCGTCGAGGTTCCCCACCAGGCGGCGCTGAACACCGTCGCCGCGATCAACCGGCGTTATCAGGTGGGCGCGGATGACCGTGTGCTCGGGGTTTCCGCCCTCGATTTCGACCTGTCGGTGTACGACCTGTTTGGCCTGCTGAGTGTCGGTGGCGCCGTGGTGCTGCCAGCGGATGCGCGGCGCAAGGAGCCGTCCGAATGGTTGCGGCTGATCCGCCAGCAGCGCGTGACCCTGTGGAACTCGGTACCGGCGTTGCTCGACATGCTGACCCTCAAGGCCCGCGAGCCGAATGCCCTGAGCGGATTACGCCTGGCGATGGTCTCGGGTGACTGGGTCGGGCTGGACCTGCCACGCCGCCTGCGATTGGCAGCCGGCGAAAGCGCCCGGTTCGCCGCTCTCGGCGGCGCCACTGAAGCGGCCATCTGGTCCAACGTCCAGGACGTCGACGAAGTGCCGGCTCACTGGCTCTCGATTCCCTACGGCAAACCCCTGGATAACCAAAGCTTTCGAGTCGTCGACAGCCAGGGCCGCGATTGCCCGGACTGGGTGGCGGGGGAGTTGTGGATCGGCGGCGCCGGGGTTGCCCAGGGCTATCGTGGCCTGCCGCATCTCAGCGCCCAACGCTTCGTCGAGCACGCCGGGCAACGCTGGTACCGCACCGGCGATCAGGGCCGTTATTGGCCCGACGGCAGCCTCGAATTTCTCGGGCGTATGGACCAGCAGGTCAAGGTCCGTGGCTTCCGCATCGAACTCAGTGAGATCGACGTGGCCCTGGAACGCCATCCGGCCGTCAGTCGTGCCGTCACCCTGGTGTTGCCCGGGGCCAACCCGCAGTTGGCAGCAACCCTGATGGGCGACGCGCTGCCGGATGCCGAAGCCATGCGCCAGTGGCTCTGCCAATGGTTGCCGGAACACATGTTGCCGGACCATTGGCTGAACCTCACCGAACTGCCCCTGAGCGCCAACGGCAAGGTCGACCGCGCCGCACTGCTGTGGCTGGTGCAGGAGCAACGCCAGGGCGCCAGACCCGAGCATGAAGACGCGCCTCAAGGCGAAGCCGAACAACTGTTGGCCGGGCTCTGGCGCGAATTGCTCGACATTCCCCTGGTGGGACGCAACCAGGGCTTTTTCGCCCTCGGCGGCAACAGTCTGTTGGCCGCTCGCCTGATCGAACGTATCGCCCGACAGTTCGACGTCGAACTGTCGCTGAAGGACTTTTTCAACGCGGCCACCGTCGCCCGCCAGGCCCAATGGCTTGTCGCCCGACGAGAACAGGACCACGTCAACCGGAACGCAATGGTGGAGGGTGCGCTATGACACTGCAGCAACTGCAACAGGACCTCGAAGCACTGGGTGTGGAACTCTGGGAAGAGCAGGGCCGCCTGCGCTACCGGGCGCCCGCCGGGGTGATGGATGAAGGCCGCCTGCAACAATTGCGCGAACACAAGGACGCGTTGTTGCAGCAATTGATGGAACCGGTGATGCCCACCGTCTCGGCCGACCTGGCTGCCCGCAGCGAACCGTTTCCGCTGACCGACGTGCAGGCCGCTTACCTGATGGGCCGCACCCAGGCATTCAGCTACGGCGGGGTGGCGTGCCACGGTTACCTGGAATTTGAACTCAGGGAACTGGACCCGGCGCGCCTGGAGCAGGCATGGAACCATCTGATTGCGCGTCACGACATGCTGCGGGCGGTGGTGCTGGAAGACGGCTACCAACAAATCCTGCCCCAGGTGCCGCATTACCTGATCGCCCGGCATGACCTGCGCGAAGACGACGGCCGTGCACTGGCCGCTCTGCGCGAACGCATGGAAATTCGCCTGGCGTCGCCCCAGCAGTGGCCGCTGATCGAGTTGTGCGTCAGCCAGGGCCGTGAACATGCGCGCCTGCATCTCTCAGTGGATCTGCTGGTGTGCGACTACCAGAGCGTGCGCATGCTGTTGGCCGAGTTGCAGCAGGTCTATCGTGGCGAAGCCTTGCCGCCGGCGGCGCCCATCAGTTTTCGCGACTACGTACTGGGCGAGCGCCGGTTGCGGGAACAGCCGCGTTACCAGCGTGACCGCCAGTACTGGTGGGCGCGGGTCGACAGCCTGCCCGGTGCTCCGGAATTGCCCATGCAGGGCGCTCCCAGCGGACCGCGTTTCGAGCGCCGCGCCCTGAACCTGGAGGCCCGGGATTTCAACGCCCTGCGCCTGAATGCAGCGGCGGCCGGCGTGGGTGCGTCGGCGGCGATTCTTTCCTGCTATGCCGAAACCCTGGGGCGCTGGAGCCGCAAGGGGCATTTCTGCTTGAGCCTGACCTTGCTCAATCGCCTGTCGCTGCACCCGCAGGTCGATCGGCTGGTGGGGGATTTCAGCTCGGTGGAATTGCTGGAAGTCCAGACCCTGCAAGGCGGCAGCTTTGGTGAACGCAGCCAGCAGTTGCAGGAGCGACTGTGGCAAGACATGGACCACCGCCTGTGTTCCGGCATTGAAGTACTGCGCGAACTGGCGCGGCGCAAAGGCCGTGATGCGGCCTTGATGCCCTATGCCTTCACCAGCACCCTGGGCGCCGGTGGCGAAAGTGGCGGCGGGGCATTTATGCCCGGCGCAGAACTGGTGCACGGCATCAGCCAGACCCCGCAAGTGTTGATTGATTGCCAGGTCAGCGAGCGCGACAACGGCCTGTTCATCAATTGGGACATTCGCCAGGGCGTGTTCAATGAGGCCATGCTGGAAGCGATGTTCGACACCTTCGAACGTCTGCTCAAGCGCTTGGCGCGGGAGCCTTCGGCCTGGACCCTGGACGATTGCCTTGAACTGCCGGCACCCCAGCGACTGGTGCGGGAGTTGATCAACCAGACGGCGCAGCCGATTCCCCCAGGCTTGCTGCATAAACCGTTCTTTCGCCAGGCCCGGGCGCAACCCCAACGTGTCGCCCTGATCCAGGGCGCGCGACAGCTCACTTACGCGCAACTCGCCGCCCGTGCCGAGGCGATTGCCGAGCAGTTACTGGATGGCGGTTGCCAGCCCGGCGAGCGGGTCGCGGTATGCATGGAAAAAGGCATCGACCAGGTGGTCGGTGTACTCGGGATCTTGCGGGCCGGCGCGGCGTACCTGCCGCTGGACACTAATCAGCCGATGGCGCGGCGCGCGTTGATTCTTGAGAACGCCGAGGTCAGCCGGGTGCTCAGCCAGTCGTGGTTGAGCGAGGACGTGGCCTGGCCCGCCCAGGTGACCCAGTGCATACCCGTTGATCAGGCCGCAGCCAGTGCCGGACGTGAACTGCCGGCGCCGCAGGTGACACCGCAACAACTTGCCTACGTGATCTACACCTCCGGCTCCACCGGGATTCCGAAGGGTGTGATGATCAGTCACCAGGCGGCCCTCAACACGGTGGTGGATATCAATCAGCGCTTCGCCATCGGCGCCGAAGACCGGGTACTCGCCTTGGCCAGCCTGGGCTTCGACCTCTCGGTGTACGACATCTTCGGCCTGCTGGCCGTAGGTGGCGCCCTGGTGTTGCCCGACGCCGGACGCCGCGCCGACCCGTCCCACTGGGCCGAATGCGCCCGCGAGCACGGTGTGACCCTGTGGAACTCGGTGCCCGCGCAGTTGCAGATGCTTGCCCATTACCTGCAAGCCGTGCCGGCCGCGGCACCTCAGAGCCTGCGCCTGGCCTTGCTGTCCGGCGACTGGATCCCGCTGAACCTGCCCGCCGAAATCGCTGCGTTGTTGCCTGAGCTCCAACTGATCAGCCTGGGCGGCGCCACAGAAGCGGCGATCTGGTCGATTGCCTATCCAATCACCGAGGTGGACGCACAATGGCGCAGCATTCCCTACGGCGCGCCGCTGGCCAATCAACGCTTCATGGTGCTCGACGAACAAGGCCGCGATCGCCCGCAAGGCGTTGCCGGTGAGCTGTTCATCGCCGGCACGGGGTTGGCGATGGGGTACCTGGGGGACGCGGAGAAAACCGCCGAGCGTTTTATCGAGCATGCCCACAGCGGCGAGCGGCTGTACCGCACCGGCGACCTGGGGCGCTACCTTGAAAGCGGGTTGATTGAGTTCCTTGGCCGTGAGGATTTCCAGGTCAAGGTTCGCGGGCATCGCATCGAGTTGGCGGAAGTCGAAAGTGCCTTGCTCAGTCATCCTCATGTCGAATCGGCCGTGGTGGTCGCTGCGGGCGAGGGCGCGTTCGAGCGGCGTTTGCAGGCCTGCGTGCGCGGGACTTTGCGTGATACTCCATTGCCTTGGCCGACCCGGTTGGCACCCAACGCCTTGGCGGCGGCCAATGGCGTGAAAGGCCAACTGACGGAAGCGCTGATTACGCAGATGTCCGATTGCGTCGAGCGTGCCGCGTTGCTCTCCATGGGCCTGGCCCTGCAACGCCCGGGGCTGTTTGATCAACCGGGCGTCGAGCACGACCTGGCCCAGATCATGAGCCTGTGCGAAGTGGCGCCACGCAACGAACGGCTGATCCGCCGCTGGCTGCAAGCGCTGCATCGCGAACAACTGGTAGACCGCAACCCAGGCACCGGCGCCTATTCGTCACTGCGGGTCTCGGGTGCTGAATACCGTCAGCTGTGGCAGCGCATCGAGGCGCTGGAACCGAGTGTGGGCTGGGGCGGTGAAGTGCTGCGCTACCTGCGGGAAAGCCAGGAGCAATTGCCTGCCCTGATGAGCGACCGGCTCGACCCGTTGCACTTGCTGTTTCCCGAAGGCCGTACCGACACCGCCGAAGGCGCCTATCGCAAGAACCTGATCAGCCAGTACCTGAACCAGGCGGTGTGTGCGGCGGTGCAGGAAATCGCCGCACTGCAACCGGCGGGCTGGCGTCTGCAGTTGCTGGAAATCGGCGCAGGCGTGGGCGGCACCAGTGCCGACCTGATTCCGGCCCTGGACGGCTTGGCGGTGGACTACCAGTTCACCGACCTGTCGCAGTTTTTCCTCAACGAAGCGCGGGAGCATTTCGTCGAGTTTCCGTGGGTCAGCTACGGGCTGTTTGACCTGAACCTCGACCACTGGGCCCAAGGCATCGCCGCCAACTCCCTGGATGTGATTCTGTGTGCCAACGTGCTGCACAACTCGCGGCATGCCAGCCAGGTACTCGCCCGGCTGCGGGAAATGCTCGCCCCCGGCGGCTGGCTGATCTTTATCGAAGCCACCCGCGACACCTACCAGATCATGGCGTCCATGGAGTTCAAGGAGGGCCTGACCGCGTTCGAGGATTTCCGCGCCGAGCAAGACACCACGTTCATCCGCCGCGAGCAGTGGCAGCAACTGTTGCAGGAAGCCGGCGCGCAGACGCCGCTGTGCATGCCGGCGGCTGACGATGCGATGTCACAGATCGGCCAGCACCTGTTCATCACGCGCTTCAAGACCGAGCGCCAGACCCTGGAGCCGGAGGCGTTGCGCGCGCATCTGGGCCAGCGCCTGCCGGATTACATGGTACCCACCGAGTGGCGGGTACTGGATGAAATGCCGCTGACGGTCAACGGCAAAGTCGACCGCCAGGCGTTGGCCAACCTCGGCATGGCCCAGGCCACGCAACAGGCCAACAGCGGGGCTGCACCGGTGGATGCGCTGGAGCGCAGTATCGCAGAGGTCTGGCAAACCCTGTTGCGGGTGCCCAGTGTGGGCCGTGAACAGGGCTTCTTTGAGTTGGGCGGTGATTCATTGCTGGTGGCGCAGGTGGTTGGTCGCCTGCGGGAAAGCCTGCCCCAGGCCCGTAACGTGCCCTGGGGGGATTTGCTGCGCCAGTTGATCAACCAGCCCACCGTTGCGGCCCTGGCGGATTACCTGCGGGGGCAGGGCAGCGAGAGCCTGTCGCCGCTGGTGCGGATTCGTGAGGAGGCGCAAGGCCCGGCGCGGATCTTTGTCCATGATGGCAGCGGCACCCTGGCACCGTATCGCGCGCTGTTTGCTGCACTCGGGGAAGAAGCGCCACTGGAGGGGCTGGTGCTCAATGATGTACCGGGTTACCTGGCTCTGGCACCGGCTACGGCGATTCGTGAACTGGCCGAGCGTTATGCCGACACCTTGCACGCCGAAGGCCGGCGCCAGGTGAGCATCGTCGGTTATTGCCTCGGCGGGTTGCTGGCGACGGAGCTGGCGTCATGCCTCGCGGCGAAGGACATCGAGGTGCTGCAACTGACAGTGATCAGCAGCTACCGCGTGCCGTTCATGATCGAGGATGACCTGCTGGCGGAGTACGTGTTCGCCCGCGTGATGCAGGCCGACCCGCACACCCTGGGTTACCCGGTGGATGAACAGGCGATGGAGCGGGCGATTGCCAAGGTGCTGCGCCAAACTCCGGGCCGCGTGCCCCAAGGTGCGTTGCTGGCGCTGCAGGATGAGCCCGACTGTGCCACGGCCCTGGCCTGCCTGCGGGCCCTGGCATCCAAGTCGGCAGATGAGCGCTTGCAGGCAATTGCAGACGCGATGCGCCACGCCGGCTCGCAACTGAGCGACCTGGACTGGCTGCGCGAGCAACTGCAGGTGCTGCGCCACAGCCTGGCCGCCGTCGCCTTGCATCAGGCCACGCCTTACGACGGTGACATGGTGTTTATCCGCCAGTGCGGTGAAGTCCAGGTACTGCCCGGCATGCACCGCGACATGAGCCAATACTGGCAGGCCCTGTGCCTTGGCGAATTGCAGGTGGTGGACGTGCCGGGCGACCACTTCAGCTGCATGCAGAGCCCCCAGGTCGAAGCCGTGGCCCGCGCGTTCGAACGGCTGGCGCAGGTGGCGGCGTGAGAGTCGGGATTGTAGGCGGCTATGGGCATGTCGGTCGGCAGGTTGCGCGGGTGCTGGTCGGTCATTGCCGCTTGCGCCTGGGCGGTCGCGACCCTGGGCAAGGGCAGCGTTTTAACGACGGCGAGTTGAACGGGCAGGCCGAGATCCGTGAAGTGGACCTGTGGGACGCCCAAAGCCTGGCGGCGTTTTGCAGCGGCTGCGACCTGCTGATCAATTGCGCGGGCCCCAGCTACCAGGTGCTCGACCGGGTGGCGCTGGCCGCTTTGGCCAGTGGCGCCGATTACATCGATGTCGGCGGCGATGATCCGCTGCATCAGCTGCTGCCCGCTCAGTTGCCGCCGGGTCGTCGTGTGGTGTTATCAGCCGGCATGTTGCCCGGGCTGTCGGGGTTGTTTCCCAAGGTGCTTGCGGCGTCGTTCGAGCGCGTCGATGCCGTGCATTGCTATGCCGTCGGACTTGGGCGGTTGTCGACAACGGCGGCCGAGGACTTTCTATTGAGCCTCGGCAACGGCTATGGCCAGGCCTCGATGGGCTGGTGCGATGGCCGTGCAATCAAGTCCGCCGTACTCGTCGATGAACACTTCGAGCGGCCCTGGCTGGTGGGCGGTCCCGTAACGGCCCACCCGTATCTAACCACTGAGCAACAGCGCTTGTTTACTGACTTGCGGGTGCGCGAAGCCCAGGCCTACAACCTGTTCGACGGCGGCCACCTGCGGGCCGCACTCGGGCGCATTCAGGGCTCGCCACCGGCTCTGCGACACACGGCAGAGAACATTGCCGCCCTGGTACAGGCCAGTGCGCTGGACCTGGCAGGGCGCACGCCTTACCAGTTGCTCGCAGTCGAAATGGCAGGCCTGCAACACGGCGAACCGCAGCAGGCCACCGCCTGGTTGCGTGCCGCCGACGGCTCGGCGTTGACCGGCACAGTGGCGGCAATCTGCGCCCTGCAACTGGCCAAACTGCCCGAAGGCACGCACTACGCTGCCCAGGTGATGGACGCCGATGACTGCTTGCGCCAGGTGCTGCGCTGGTTGCCGCAGACCCGGATCTACGTCACCACTGAACTGGAGGAGGGCGTGTTATGAAGAAAATCCCCAGCCCATGGCTGCGACGTTACCCGCAGCATCAAACGCCGCGTTGCCGATTGGTCTGCCTGCCCCACGCCGGCGGCAGCGCGGGATTTTTCAGCGGTTGGCAGGCACTGTTGCCGGCTGACATCGAACTGGTCAGCGTGCAATACCCCGGCCGCGAAGAGCGCCTGAGTGAAACCTGGCCCGGCAGCCTGGAATGGATGGCGGGCACTATTACCCGGGCGCTGTGGGACCTGTCCGACCGGCCGCTGGTGCTGTTCGGCCACAGCATGGGTGCGGCGCTGGCCTATGAGGTGACGCGGCGCCTGAACCGCCAGGGCAAGGACCTGCAACGGCTGATCGTCTCCGCCCATCCGGCCCCTCACCGGCAACGTCACAGCCAATTGCACCAGGGCCCGGATGCCGGTCTGCTGGCGGATGTGCGGCGCCTGTCGGGTGGTGCGCCATCACCCCTGGACGAACCCGAGATGCAGGCACTTTACCTGCCCGCATTGCGCAATGATTACCGCCTGATCGAAAACTACTGCGGCGATATCAGCGAGCTGCTGGACGTGCCCGTGAGCGTATGCCTGGGCAGCACCGACCGCGAAGTCGATCGGGAGGAAGCCCATGCCTGGTCGGAAGTGACGCGCCAGGTCACCGACTTTCGAACCTTCAACGGCGGGCATTTTTACCTGCGCGACAGCCAGGCCGACCTGATCGAGCACCTGGAACTGTTGCTGGGCAGCCCCGCCGAACCGGCGTGGCAGTGCTGGCCGTCGACCCCATGACCGGAGAATCCTATGAAAACACCTGAGCAGTGCAGCGGGCTGGAAGACGTCCGCCTGGGTATCGACACGTTGGACGAACAGATCATCCGCGCTCTCGGCCAGCGGTTGGCCTATGTGAAAGCTGCGGCGCAGTTCAAGCCTGACGAAGCCAGCATCGCCGCCCCCGAGCGGGTGGCCGCCATGCTGCCCCATCGCCGCCGCTGGGCCGAGCGCGAAGGGTTGGACCCGATGTTCGTGGTCCCGCTGTTTGCGCAGATCATCCAATGGAATATCGACCAGCAAGTGCGCCACTGGCGCCAGCAGCATCAAGGAGCGGAGCATGAGTGAACGTCTGCCGGGATTGCTTCAGGCGCTGACCGAGGGCGAACGCCTGGCGCGCGAGAAGGGCGGCGCAGTGCTGGTGGTGTTCAGCCTGGCCTCGGAGCGCCTGGACCCGCTGCGGTTATTTGCCGCCAACCGCCAGGTACTCGGGCAAAGCCTGTTCTGGTCAAGTGACCGGGGCGCACTGGCCATGGCCGGCTTTGGTTGTACCGAGGAAATCAGCCCCGGGGCCGATGACCGCTTCAACGCCAGTGCCCTGGCGTGGCAGGCGTTGCTCAGCCAGGCCCATCAGGTGGGGCCGCGCCAGCCGTTGCTGTGTGGCGGCTTTGCGTTTGACCCGAAGGGCCCGCGCTCGCTCAAATGGCAGTCATTCGCCGCCACCTCCCTGGTGCTGCCGCGCATCCTGCTGCTGCGGGAAGCCGAGCAACATCATGTGATCTTCAGCCAGTGGCTGGAGCCCGGGGCGGACGCGGTGCGTTGCGCCCAGAGCCTGGAAACCCAGTGGACGTTGCTTCTGTCCCGCTACGCCAGTGCGCCACGCCAGGAGATTCCCCTCGGCACACCGAGCGACGAAAACACCATCAGCGCGCAGCAATGGCAAGACACCGTGGCGACGGCCGTGCAGCGCATCAACGCCGGCGACCTGCGCAAGGTGGTGCTGGCCCGCGAAGTGCGGTTGACCACCTCACGGACGATCCCCTGTGGCCCGCTGCTGGAAAACCTCAAGGCGGCCTATCCCCAGGCGTACCTGTTTGCGTTCAGCCGTGGTGACAGCTGCTTTCTCGGCGCAACGCCGGAGCGGCTGGTGCGGGTGACTCGTGGCACGCTGAACACGGTGGCGTTGGCCGGTACTTGCCCGCGTGGTCGTCACGAGCAGCACGATGCCGAACTTGGCCAGGCCTTGATGGACAGCCCCAAGGACCGCCACGAACACACCCTGGTGGTTCAAACCCTGCGCGAAGCATTGCAGCCCTATTGCGCGATGCTCGACATTGCCAGCCAGCCGCAGTTGCACCGGCTGGCCAACGTGCAGCACCTGTTGACGCCGGTGATGGGCCGCTTGCATCCCCAGGTGCAATTGCTGCAACTGGTGCAGGCCCTGCACCCGACGCCGGCGGTGGGTGGCTTGCCGCGACGTGAGGCGATGGCCTATATCCGAGAGCACGAGCAGCTCGACCGTGGCTGGTACGCAGCGCCAGTGGGCTGGATGAATGCGCAGGGTGATGGTGAATTTGCCGTGGCGTTGCGCTCGGCGTTGATCAGAGGCTGTGAGGCGCACCTGTTCGCCGGCTGCGGCATTGTCGCCGAGTCGGATCCCGGGAGTGAGTACGAGGAAACGTGCTTGAAGCTGCGGACTATCCGCGATGCCTTGCGGCCTTCGGACGGAGTGCAGGTGGCGTCAGCCTGAGGAAGGCTCTCGCCCGGCAGGCCGGGCGAGAGCATGCAGCGTCTGGATCAGTTCAAGCCAAGCTTGCCACGCAGTGTGGACAGGTCTTCCGCCAGGGTATTGACCGGGCCAACCAGGGCTTTGCGGTCGGCTTCCTTGACCTTGTCGTAGGTCTCGAAACCGCCATCCTTGGTTTTGTACTTGGCCAGGATCTTGTCCACGGTGGCGAAGTTCTTGTCGACTTTGGCGACGAAGGCCTTGTCCTGCTTCTCGATCTGCGGACGGAACAGGTCGACGATTTTCTTCGCGCCGTCGATGTTGCCCTGGAAGTCATACAGGTCGGTGTGGCTGTAGCGGTCTTCTTCACCGGAGATCTTGGTCGCGGCGACTTCTTCCAGCAGAGCAGCAGCACCACCCACGACTTTTTCCGGCGGGAAGGTCAGGCCGTCCACGCGGGTTTTCAGGTCCAGTACGTCGCTGTTGAGCTTGTCCGCCAGGGCGTCGAGGCCTTTGGTGGTGTTCTCGGAGAACAGGCTGTACTCGATGCGGTGGAAGCCGGTGAAGTCTTCGGCTTTCACGCCTTTCTCGTGGTCGTCCACGCGGGAGTCGATGGAGGCGTCGAGGTCGCTGAACAGTTCGGCGATCGGCTCGATCGACTCATAGTGCACGCGGGTTGGCGCGTACAGCTTCTTGGCGGTCGCCAGGTCGCCTTTTTTCACGGCGTCGGTGAACGCCTGGGTCTGGGTGACCAGCTCGCCGATTTCTTCGGTGACGTAAATCTTGTAGTCCGACACCGGCCCTACCAGGTCCAGCGGTGCGGTGGCGGCGAAGGCGGCCAGCGGCGAAAGGCTCATTAACAACGACAATGCGAGAGACGACTTCTTCATGGGACGATTTCCGCTCTGGGGTTTGTTTTAGGTTTTGGCAGTGGTTTGTGGATGTGTCGCATCAAGCAGCGTGCGCCCGATGAAATCCTGGGCCCCGGTGACGCCTGGCAAGGTGAAGAAGTAACCGCCGCCAACCGGCTTCAGGTATTCCTCCAGAGGCTCGCCGTTGAGCCGGGTTTGCACGCTGATAAAGCCTTTCTCCAGGTCAGCCTGGTAGCAGATGAACAACAGCCCCATGTCCAGCTGACCGTTTTTGTTGACGCCGTTGGAGTAGTTGAACGGCCGGCGCAGGATCAGGTTGGCCTGGGTCTGTGCAGTACGCGGGTTGGCCAGGCGGATGTGGGCATCGAGCTTGGTCAACTTGCCTTCCGGGTCCTTGCTGTAGTCCGGGACCTGGGTTTCTTTCTGGCCATCCATGGGCGCGCCACTGGTCTTGATCCGGCCAATGATGCTTTCTTGCTCTTGCAGCGGGGTGCGGTCCCAGCGTTCGACGAAGTTGCGGATGATCCGCACCGCCTGGTAGCTGCCATTGGCGGCCCAGGCCGGTTCGTCGCTGCCTGGCTGTACCCACACAATCTGATCCATCGCCTTGTTGTCGTTGGAGTTCGGGTTGGCCGAACCGTCGCGAAAACCGAGGAAGTTGCGCGCGCTTTGCGCCGGCTCGCCGGGGCGGGCAGGGGCCTGGGGCGGCACGCTGCCTTCCTGCTTCCAGCGCACCAGCAGCAGGTCCGGCAGGTTTTTCACGATGTCGCGCAGGGCGTGGATGTTGGTGTCCGGGGTGTTGGAGCTGAACTGCAGGCTCAGGTCGCCGTGGCACTGCGCCGGTTCCAGTGCATCGTTGGGGAAACCGACCATGCGGATCAGGCGCTTGGGCTTGGCCGCGGCCAGGCCGAAGCGTTCGTCGAACAGCGACTCGCCCACCGATACGGTGATGGTCAGGTTGTCCGGTGTCACCACCGGGCCGAGGATGCCGGAGTCGGTGGGGGGCAGTTTCGGGTCGACTTGCACCACGGTGCCGCCGGTCATCAGGAATGCGATGCGCTCGTTCAGGGTGCGGAACAGCCGCTCCAGGTCCTCGCGGTCGCTGGCCAACACGTCGAATGACACCAACATGCCGCAGGCCGGGCGCGGAGTGACGATGCCGGTCTGGTGCTTGCCATGGAAATCGTGGTGGTCCTGGGTCTTTTCACTGCTTGGCGCGGTGGTCACCTGTGCCGCCGCGTTGGCAGCCATTGCCGGGCAGCTCAGGCTGCTGCCGGCAATGGCCGCGCCAGTGGCGGCCATACCCAGCAATACACGACGACGCTGGGCGGAAAATTGTTCTGAATCACTCATGTCTACGGTCGTCTTCACTTCAGGCCGGAAAGGCCAAGGGCGGGGTCGATTCCATCGAGTGCAACGGCCAGAGCCTTGGCCTTGTCGGCGATCTGCTTGCGCTGATCGGCGGTAACGCTGTCATACGAGGCGTAGCGGCCATCGACTTTCAAACCGTTGAGTTCGGCATCGAGGGCGTTGATCGCGCTGTCGATCCCCGGCAGCAATTGCGCGGCAGATTTGGTCAGCAGCGGGCGCATCAGGTCGACCACTTTGCGGGCGGCGTCCAGGTTGGCGGCGAAGCCGTTGAGGTCGGTATGGCTGTAGCGTTCTTCCTCACCGCTGGCGGCACGTACGTCGGCCAGGCTGTTGAGGTTGCGCACCACGATGCTCACCAGTTGCTCCGGCGGCAGCGACTGGGCCAGCAGCTGTTGCTTGAGGCTGCTGACGTCGGTGACCAGGCGCTGGGCAATCGGCGCCAGGCCGTCGAGATTGCGTTGCTGGAACAGGCCGTATTCGAGACGGTGGAAGCCGCTGAAGGCCGGGTCCTGCTCGCGCTTTTCAAAGTAGTCGGCGCGGGCGTTGATCGCGTTGTCCAGTTCCGCCAGGCGTTGCGAAGCCGGGGCCAGGCGCTGGTAAGCCTCGCGGGCCGGTACGTAAAGCGCCTGGGCCTGGGCGAGGTCGCCGGCTTCGATGGCTTGGTCCAGCGCGGTAACGGCCTTGACCAGGGCGCTACCCTGGCTGCTCAGGTACACGCGGAATTCCGACAGCGGGCCGATAAACGCGACCATCGACGGCTTGGCCTTGGCTTGGGCGTCAGACTCGGCAGTCGGTGTCACCTTCAAGGTGCCACGCGGGTTGCTCAGCAGGCCGCAGGTGATCTGGTAGTCGCCGGGCAGCAGGTTGGCGTTGATCACCTGGCTCAGGCCGGGGGCGATGTTTTCGCGCTCTTCGACCACCAGCACGCCGTCGAGGATTTCCCACTCCACGGCACGGTCCGAGCGGTTGATGATGCGGAAGCTGGCGCGTCCCGCCGGCACCGTCAGCGCATTCGGCTCGCAGCTGTGGGCGTGGATGGTGACGGCGATTTCATCGTGGTTGGCCTGGCGCTTGGAGGCGGCCAGTTGCGAGGCGTAGTAGAACAGGCCACCGGCGGCGATCATCACGACCACCGAGCCGCCCACCGCCCAGCGCAAGGCGCGGGAGGGCGGAGCCGGTTGAGGGGTTTGGTTGGACAAGAGGCGGTCCTTACTGGCTGGAAACGGAAGAGGTTGTGCGGGTAGCCGGCTTGCTCGGCGGCGCCGGCAGGAAGAACATCACCAGGGCCACCACCAGGTAAATCAGGTAGGCACCGAGGGTGCTGATGGTCGGGGCGTCCTGATAGCCGAACATGCCGGCCAGCACCGAGCCCAGCGGGCCATCCATCGGCAGCGTCGCGCTGAAATCGAACAGTACGGTTTGCAGGTGGTTCCATACCCCGGCTTCGTGCAGGGCTTGTACCGAGTTGGCGAGGATGCCGGCGGCCACCACCAGGATGAACAGGCCGGTCCAGCGGAAGAACGCTCCGAGGTTCAGGCGCATGCTGCCGGTGTAGATCAGGAAGCCGACGATGATCGCCAGGATCAGGCCGAGCAGGGCGCCAATCGGCGCGCCCGGACCTTCGCTTTGCTGGAACACGGCCAGCAGGAAGAACACGGTTTCCAGGCCTTCACGGGCCACGGCGAAAAACACCATGGCAATCAGTGCGGTGACCTGGTGTTTGGAGCCGGCCAGGGCATGATCGAGGGATTCATGCAGGGAATGCTTGATGGAACGCGCGACCTTGCGCATCCAGAACACCATGGAGCTGAGAATGCCCACGGCCACCAGGCCGACGATGCCTTCGAACAGTTCCTGTTGTTTCTGCGGGAATTCGGCACTCACCAGTTCCAGGCCACCGCCGACCAGCAGCGCGAGGGCCGCTGCCAGAAATACGCCGATCCACACTGCGGGCATGTACTGGCCACGGCCAGTTTGCTTGAGGTAGCTGGCAATAATGCCAACGATCAAGGCGGCTTCTATGCCTTCGCGCAGCATGATTAGAAAGGGAACAAGCATTCGGCACCGAATCGTCACTAGATAGGATGCTAAGTTGTAACATAATGATACTCATTACTAAACAGGGAATATTGACCTTTACTGAACCTTGACTGAACGGTGGTGGCAAACCGCATCCGACACTAGAATGCGCGGCATCGTCCCAGTCACCGGATTGCGCCATTCCCCATGTCGGAAAAAGACACGATTTCCATCCAACTGGTCCGCGAAGCCCTGTTGCAGAGCTGCGCGCCGGGTGCGGCGAGCGATGAAGTGTTGACCAAGGTCGGGATTGAGCCAGCACTGCTGGGCCAGCCAACCGCACGCGTCCCGGCAACCGCTTACGCACGCTTATGGCGCTTGCTGGCACGGCGAATGGACGATGAATTCTTTGGCATGGACCCGCGCAAGCTCAAATCCGGCAGCCTGGAGTTCCTCTGCCGGGCCTCCATGGCACAACCGAGCCTGGCCACTGCGCTGGAAACCGGCCTGGGGTTCCTGTCACTGATGCTCGAGCGCATGCCGGCGCAACTGGTGCGCCAGCAGAGCCTGGCGGAAATCGTACTGTTGGAGCCGGAGCCCGCACCCAGGCGCGCCTTCACCTATTTCGCCTACTGGATGATCGTCCACGGCGTCGCCTGCTGGCTGGCGGGGCGCCGGATCCCGATCCTGGCGATTGAACTGCGTTGCCCGCAGCCGGACTTCTGCGACGACTACCAGGTGATGTTTTCCGACAACTTGCGCTTTGACCGGCCGCGTACCCGGATGATCTTTTCCGCCGACTGCCTCGACCTGCCGATCAAGCGCAGCCCGGAGGAGCTCAAGCGCTTCCTGGCCCATGCGCCCGCCAACATCCTGGTCAAATACCGCGACCCGGACAGCCTTGCCACCCGCATCAAGACCGACCTGCGGCACATGCCTGCCGACACCTGGCCGGAAACCGAAGGCCTGGCCGCATCCCTGTGCATCTCGGCCTCGACCCTGCGCCGGCGCCTGGCGGAAGAAGGGCAGACCTACCAGGGCCTCAAGGACAGCGTGCGCAAGGAGTTGGCGATCGTCTGGCTGGCCGATTCCGACATCAGCTTTGCCGAGATCGCCACCCGCCTGGGGTTTGCCGATGCCAGCTCGTTCTACAAGGCGTTTCGCAAGTGGTCGGGCTCCAACCCCGGGCACTATCGCAGCCTGATATTGAACGAAGCACTGAGCCAGTAGGTCACTGCCAGGCACCCCCGGCACGTTTGCCTGCTTATCCACGCGTCTAATGATCTGGGTCACTTTCCTGCGCCGCCGTGCGTGTGATATTCGGCGCCACCGCTCCATCGTTCGTTTCCTGACGCAGCCTGATCGGCATTTGTCGCGATCAACGTCTACGCCATTTCCCTCATTCAAGAGCAGGATTTCATGGCACTTCACAGAACCGTAGAGACCCAGGACCAAGCCATCGAAGACGTCTATTCGAGTGGCTCCGCCCAGCACAAACTGCCCAAATACCGCCTCCCGGACCACTCGACCACGCCGTCGGCCGCCTACAACCTGGTGCGCGACGAACTGCTGCTGGACGGCAATTCCCGGCAGAACCTGGCGACCTTCTGCACCACTTGGGTCGAGCCCGAAGTGCAGCAGTTGATGGCCGATGCCCTCGACAAAAACATGATCGACAAGGATGAGTACCCGCAGACGGCCGAGATCGAAAACCGTTGCGTGCACATCATTGCCGACCTGTGGCACGCGCCGAAATCGTGGCAAACCGTGGGTTGCTCCACCACCGGTTCCAGCGAAGCGGCGATGCTTGGCGGCCTGGCACTGAAGTGGAGCTGGAAAAAGCGCCGCGAAGCGGCGGGGCTGCCCACCGACAAACCGAATTTCGTGTGCGGCCCGGTGCAGATCTGCTGGAAGAAATTCGCCCGTTATTTCGATGTGGAAATTCGCGAAGTGCCGTTGCGCGGTGACGCATTGGGCCTGCGCCCGGCCGACCTGCGGGGATATTGCGACGAAAACACCATCGGTGTCGTCGCGACCCTGGGCGTGACCTTCACCGGGATCTACGAACCGGTCGCAGCCCTGGCGGCCGAGCTGGACTCGATGCAACGTGACCTCGGCCTGGATATCCCGATCCATGTCGACGCGGCGAGCGGCGGGTTTATCGCCCCGTTCATCCAGCAAGAGCTGCAATGGGATTTTGTGATCGAGCGCGTCAAATCCATCAACGCTTCCGGCCACAAGTACGGCCTGGCGCCGCTGGGCGTCGGCTGGGTTATCTGGCGCTCCACCGAAGACCTGCCGGAAGAGTTGATCTTCTACGTCGACTACCTGGGCGGCAACATGGCGACCTTTGCCCTGAACTTCAGCCGGCCCGGCGGTGAAATCATTGCCCAGTACTACAACTTCCTGCGGCTGGGGCGCGATGGCTACACGCGGATTCAACAAGCGTGCTCCGACACGGCGCAATGGCTGGCCTCGGAAATCACCAAGTTTGCCCCGCTGGAACTGGTGTACGACGGCAAGGATGGGCTGCCGGCGGTCTGCTACAAGCTCAAGGACGGCGTCGACCACGGCTTCAGCCTCTACGACCTGTCGGAGCGCGTGCGCATGCGCGGCTGGCAGATCGCGTCATACCCGTTGCCGTCCGATCGGCAGAACGTCGTGGTACAGCGCATCCTGGTACGGCATGGCGTGAGCCGTGACCTGGTGGCGTTGCTGCTGGAAGACCTGCGCAAGGCCGTTGCCCACCTGCAGAAAAACCCGATGGAGCATTCCGACGCGGGCCCAAGCTTCAGCCATGGCGCCATCGCCGACCCGGTCATCCCGGCCGACACCCCGAACCTCGACTGAACGCACTGAACACTCACCGGGCCTCGAGGCCCGGTGCCTTTAGCGTTGCATCGCCAGGTACGAATCATCGTGACTGCCTTCTTTACTTTCCTGCACGACAACCCCTACATCCTGCTGTTCCTGGTGGTTGGCCTGTCCGTCTGGGTCGGGCGCGGCACCATCAAGGGTTATGGCCTGGGCGCGGTGGCCGGGGCCATCGTGATCGGCTGCGCGATTGCGACGTGGGCGTCTTACTACGGCGTGCATTTCGAACTCGATAACTTTACCAAGAGCCTGTTTTATTACCTGTTCATGTACGGCGTCGGGCTGCGGGTCGGGCCTTCGTTCATCAACAGTCTCAAGGGTGATGGCCTGAAATTCACCTTCCTGGCAATCCTGTCCTCGTTCCTCGGGCTGGGTATCGTGGTGCTCGGCGTGCGGCTGTTATCCCTGCCGGTGGGCGCGGCGGGCGGGATTCTTGCCGGTTCGCAAACCATGTCGGCGGCGATTGGCTCCGCCGAACAGGCGATTACCTCGGGCGTGGTGCCGCTGCCACCGGGCACCACGGCGGCGGCGGCCACCGCGATGATCGCGCTGTCTTACGGCATCACCTATATCTGGGGCACGGTCGGCATCATCCTGATCTGCAAGTATCTGCCGCGCTGGTGGGGTGTGGATGCGCGCAAGGCGGCCAAGGCATTCGAGGTGGAGCACGGAGTGCCGAACGTCGACGATGCCGGGCTCAGTGGGTATCGGCCGTTTGACCTGCGGGCCTATCGCCTGGTGAACCCGGAGCTGGTGGGGCAGAGCATCGCGCAGTTTCGCCAGCGCTTTGCGTTGTACCAGATCGAGAACGTCGAGCGTGGTGACGAGTTGCTGGGGGCTGATCCGACGCTGGTGTTGCAGCTGGGCGATGTGATCGCCCTGGGCGGCAGCCTGGATGCGCTGACCGATCACATGGGCCTGATCGGGCCGGAAGTACCTGATGCCCGAGCGTTGAATATACCGCTGGATGAGGCGGTGATTCTGGTGACCCACAAGGATGCCGTGGGCAGGGCGCTCAAGGAATTCAGCCAGTCGCCGATTGCCGGGCAGGTGCAGTTGGTGGGGATTGAGCGGGGTGGAGCGCCGATTCCGATGGGGCTGGAAACGCGGTTGCAGCGCCTGGATGTGATGCACTTGATTGGCTTGCGCAGTGCCATCGACAAGGCCACGGCGTTGCTGGGCAAGGCGGGGCGGGCGAGTACGGCGACGGATTTGCTGACGCTGTCGCTGGGTATGGTGCTGGGGTTGTTGATCGGGCTGATTCAGGTGCCGGCGTTCGGTGCGGCGGTGGGGCTGGGCAATGCGGGCGGGTTGCTGGTGTCGGGGATTATCGTCTCGTCGCTGGTGTCGCGGGTGCGGTTTTTCGGCAATACACCGAATGCGGCCCGCAACATTCTCGAGGACATGGGGTTGATATTCTTTGTCGCGATTGTGGGGGTGAATGCGGGGGCTAACCTGGTTTCGCAGATTAGCGCGATCATTGCGTTGAAGATCTTTTTGCTTGGGTTCGTGGCTTGTACGATTCCACCGTTTATTGTTTGGGCTGTGGGTTTTCATGTGTTCAAGATCAACCCGGCGATTCTCATGGGCGGTGTTGCGGGGGCGCGGAGTCACTCGGGGCCGGCGCGGGAGGCGGCCAAGGAAATTGATAGTACGGTGCCGTGGATTGGGTTTCCGGTGGCGTATGCGGTGTCGGGGATTTTGCTCACGGTGTTTGGGTATTTTGCCATGGTGCTGGCGCGGTAGCTGTATTGGGTACATATCCGTTGCTGCGGTAACGGCGGCTTATGGTTCCGCTCTTACAGCGGGTCACTTTTGGCAAACGCCCGGAATGCCGGCCCAGCCAAAAGTAACCAAAAGGTCTTTGCCCCACCACTCGGTGCCTCGCCTAGGCTCGGCATGCCCGCACTCCGGCACGGC